>NZ_CP009283.1:642500-815000 GCF_000758625.1 Paenibacillus sp. FSL R7-0273 | reverse complement strand
ACTACTCGGGATCCGTCTCGGAGAGAACACAGTTTAGGCTACAGGGCTTTTACCTCTATCGCGGGCCTTTCCAGACCTCTTCGCCTACCATATTCCTTTGTAACTCCATGTGAGACGTCCCACAACCCCAGGAGGCAAGCCCCCTGGTTTAGGCTGTTCCGCGTTCGCTCGCCGCTACTGACGGAATCACTATTGTTTTCTCTTCCTCAGGGTACTTAGATGTTTCAGTTCCCCTGGTCTGCCTCTACACACCCTATGTATTCAGATGTGAGTAACTGCGAATTACCACAGTTGGGTTTCCCCATTCGGACACCCCCGGATCAAAGCTTGCTTACAGCTCCCCGAGGCAGTTTCGTTGTTCGCCACGTCCTTCGTCGGCTCCTGGCGCCTAGGCATCCTCCGTGTGCTCTTATTAGCTTAACCGTCACTCCGGTATTTCGCTTGTTCACTCATCTTGTTTTGAATGCTGTTCATGGATTGCTCCATTCACAAACACATTCAAAGCCAAAGGTCGCTTCACAATCGAAAACCTTCGTTCTGCACTAATAACTATTTCAACTTGCTTACACAAGTTTCAGCTAAAAGATGTTCTAAAACGCAAATTCGTTTCGGTATCCAGTTTTCAAGGATCAAGGTACTACTTGAGAGCTTAAACTCTCAAAACTGACCAACGAGTGAGTAACAGGCCTAAACCTGAGTTTTGGAAGCTTAGCTTCCGATTTGAATGTCCTCATTGCAGAGAACGATTCTCCATAGAAAGGAGGTGATCCAGCCGCACCTTCCGATACGGCTACCTTGTTACGACTTCACCCCAATCATCTACCCCACCTTCGGCGGCTGGCTCCCTTGCGGGTTACCCCACCGACTTCGGGTGTTGTAAACTCTCGTGGTGTGACGGGCGGTGTGTACAAGACCCGGGAACGTATTCACCGCGGCATGCTGATCCGCGATTACTAGCAATTCCGACTTCATGCAGGCGAGTTGCAGCCTGCAATCCGAACTGAGACCAGCTTTGCTGGGATTGGCTCCACCTCGCGGCTTCGCTTCCCGTTGTACTGGCCATTGTAGTACGTGTGTAGCCCAGGTCATAAGGGGCATGATGATTTGACGTCATCCCCACCTTCCTCCGGTTTGTCACCGGCAGTCACTCTAGAGTGCCCAGCTTAACCTGCTGGCAACTAAAGTCAAGGGTTGCGCTCGTTGCGGGACTTAACCCAACATCTCACGACACGAGCTGACGACAACCATGCACCACCTGTCTCCTCTGTCCCGAAGGCCGCCTCTATCTCTAGAGGATTCAGAGGGATGTCAAGACCTGGTAAGGTTCTTCGCGTTGCTTCGAATTAAACCACATACTCCACTGCTTGTGCGGGTCCCCGTCAATTCCTTTGAGTTTCAGTCTTGCGACCGTACTCCCCAGGCGGAGTGCTTACTGTGTTAACTTCGGCACCAAGGGTATCGAAACCCCTAACACCTAGCACTCATCGTTTACGGCGTGGACTACCAGGGTATCTAATCCTGTTTGCTCCCCACGCTTTCGCGCCTCAGCGTCAGTTACAGCCCAGAAAGTCGCCTTCGCCACTGGTGTTCCTCCACATCTCTACGCATTTCACCGCTACACGTGGAATTCCACTTTCCTCTTCTGTACTCAAGCCACCCAGTTTCCAGTGCGACCTCAGGTTGAGCCCAAGGTTTAAACACCAGACTTAAATAGCCGCCTGCGCGCGCTTTACGCCCAATAATTCCGGACAACGCTTGCCCCCTACGTATTACCGCGGCTGCTGGCACGTAGTTAGCCGGGGCTTTCTTCTCAGGTACCGTCACTCCGGTAGCAGTTACTCTACCGGACGTTCTTCCCTGGCAACAGAGCTTTACGATCCGAAAACCTTCATCACTCACGCGGCGTTGCTCCGTCAGGCTTTCGCCCATTGCGGAAGATTCCCTACTGCTGCCTCCCGTAGGAGTCTGGGCCGTGTCTCAGTCCCAGTGTGGCCGTTCACCCTCTCAGGTCGGCTACGCATCGTCGCCTTGGTGAGCCGTTACCCCACCAACTAGCTAATGCGCCGCAGGCCCATCCCTTAATGACAGATTGCTCCGCCTTTCATTCTCCCTTCATGAGAAAAAAGAAATTATCCGGTATTAGCTACCGTTTCCGGTAGTTATCCCAGGCTAAGGGGCAGGTTGCCTACGTGTTACTCACCCGTCCGCCGCTAAGCTTATCCCGAAGGATAAGCTCCGCTCGACTTGCATGTATTAGGCACGCCGCCAGCGTTCGTCCTGAGCCAGGATCAAACTCTCCAAATTGGTATTTAGAAAGAGCGATTGCTCATTTTGAAACATCTGACGAGAATTTGCATTCTCTACTTTTGGATCTCACCGAAGTGATTTCCGATACTCACTCGTTGTTCAGTTTTCAAAGATCAAGCTCGTTGTCGCCTTCGATGTTCTCGTCAGCAGCAACTCTTATACTATATCACATCCAACCGTTCGTTGCAAGCTCTTTTTTTAATTTCTTTTTTCGAGCTAAGCTTCGATGCTTTTCAGCATTTCTCGGCCGGAATTAGAATATACCATGCTGAGCAAAACTATGCAAGCATTTTTTTGATCTTATTTTAAAGCCAGACAATTATGCTTATAACCAGCAACTTTCTCTCCCCTGCTACGTCATTACCTACATCAATTAACCTATGGACATTAAAAACTCGTGATGATGGGGTGATCGCCATTAAAACGCTGCATGATCTCTAGCTTCCCTTAAGGAGGTTAGAGTAGATGAGCAGAAGCGTAAAAAGGCATCCGGTATGTAATGATGCGGTAACACCCGATTCTGTCTGGGCAAAGCGCCAGGCAGCCAAGGCTGTACGCCGTTATAAATCTGGAGTCTCAGACGCACAGGTACTATAGAAGAAGTAAGTAAACAGCCCTCCGGCAGGGAAGCGCCGGAGGGCTGTTTTGACCGCCTGCCATCCCTGCGCGCCGGCTTCTTGTTCCCCATAGCCTGCTAAGATCAGGCGTTTAATCCCGCAGCCGCCCCTGTTACAATTGAAGTACATTCCCAGAACCGGAGGAAACCCATGGCCAGAGAAAGCTTTGATAAGGAAATTCAGTTTCTGCGCATGCTTGTATTGACCAGCGGGGCTTACAGCCGCCAGCAATTTGCAGAGCGCCTCGGAATCTCAGTACATACCTTCGATAAAACCGTTAAAAAGCTAAAGGCGGTCGTCCAGACCATGCAGGTTGAGCTGCCTGAGGATCAGGATAAGACCTTTACCGATACCTTCAGGTTCAATTACTATGATTCCGCTGAACCGGTTCTGCTGTTTCTGTTCCGGGCTAAGTCGCTCAAGGAATCCGAGTCGCTGCGCCTCTCACGCATCCTTGCCGGCTTAAATGAGCAGCCGCTGACCATAAAAGAACTGCTTGAGGTATGCTGCAGCGGGGAGGAGCAGGAGGAGATTTGGCCCGATGAGAAAACACTGCGCGGGGATTTGAAGTATCTTGAGGAGGTTGGGGTCATTATGAAGCAGCCCGGTGCCCGGCCTTACCGCTACCGGCTGTATGACGATCTTATCCGGCAGCTGTCCGATGACGAGCTATGCGAGCTGTTCGATTTCGTAGACGTGATGGCGAATACGCAGGTCCCTTCCGTTCAGGGCTATCTTATGCGCGACAGCCTCAAAAAGCAGCTGAACCGCCGGAATCTGGCGGATGCGGCAGCTGATCCTTTTTTATATAAATATCATTATTATTCGCGGATCCTTGATGAAGCCCACCTCTCCCCTCTGTTATCAGCGATCCGGGACCGGCGTAAGGTGCAGTTTCTATACTTCTCCCCCAAGGAGGGCAAGAGCTACGCAGCCAGACCAACTAATCCGCTGTTTGAACGGGATACGGAAGGCCGGCTGGAGAAGATGCTGCCGCTCAAGATAGTCTACGACCATCAATATGGAAGGTGGTACCTGCTGGCCAGCGATAAACGCAAGGGATTCCGTAAATACCGGCTCGAGGGCATTACTCAAATCACAGAAGCTGAGGCCGTAGACGGGGAGCAGTTTCAGTCTGAAAAACTGCGGCTGGAGGAAATACTGTCCCTGAGCTGGATGATTGATACGGGCAATCCGGTCACCATCCGTGCCAGGTTTATTAACCCGGTAGCGGGCGGCGGAAATAATTTTGTTAAGGAGCGGGTGCTTCTTCAAGGTCAATGGGGCGTGATCACCGGGGAAGACGAGCACTCTTTTATCTATGAGATTAAAGTTAACGGATATACCGAGATCAAGCCATGGCTGAGGAGCTTCGGTTCCAGCTGTGAAATTCTCGAGCCCCTGCAGCTGCGGCAGGAGATGATCCAGGAATGGAAGGAGCTGCTGGCTTACTATGAATCCGTTTGAAAAGATTTTTAATTACAGAATCCTGTCCAGGCTTGAGGAATCCGGCGCCTTCCTCTCCACTGCCCATGAGCGCGCCTGGCTGAAGCTGATGCTGAACCACCCCTCATCCGCCGCTGCCTTCTCAGTCCCTACCCTTGAAAAGCTGCGCACTCTCCTGCATCAGGACGAAGCACTCCCCCTGAATGATCACCTGATTCACAAAGCCGCAAGCAGGGAACGGCAGGTGTTTCATCCTCTTCTGCGGACATTAAGGCATTGTATACAGCACAAGCACGGGGTACGGCTGACTTTCATCCTGAAAGACGGCATGATCAGTCCCAAGCAATCCGGCCTGCCTTACCGCCTGGAGTATTCTATGGTCAAACGGGAGTGGTATCTGCTCTGGTACAGCTGGAAGCGGCGTAATTTTCTCAGCGTCCGATTGTCCAAAATTGCGTCTGTCTCTGAGGCTCCGGTTCAGGCAGAGACCTATGCTTCAGCGCTAGCTGAGATCCGCACTCTGCTGGAAAGCCGGAAGCAGCGGGCCGTAATTGAGGTGCAGCCGGAATATAACCGTGAGCTTTCGCGTATCCTGTACGCTTTTTCCTGCTTTGAGAAGGAGGTTCATTATGATGAGCTGTCCGGGACCTATTCCATCGCCTTGACCTATCTTGGAAATGAGGGTGAATATGTGCTGTCGAAGCTCCGTTTTCTGGGCAAAAGAGTGCGTGTAACCGAAGGGGCTTTACTCAAAAAGCGGATGCGTGACTCCGCTATGAAGGCACTGGCCCAGTACGGGGTTTTGGAGCCGCCCGCGGAATAAGCTTCCGCTTCATGCATCAGCCCAGCCGGGATAGGGCATAGTAAAGGCAGTTCTGACCAATCTATGCTCAATTTCGCTTAGGAGGCCGACAGGTATGAATACACACGAATTTGTTGCCAAGTTTCAGGAGAATCAGCGCAAGGCAGAGAAGAATAAGCGCAGGGGCCAAGGCTCTCCACAGGCCCGGTTATCCAACAAAACACACAGCACCAATAAGTAGAGGCCAGTGTACAGGCTGGCAGTTATATTCTACAAAAGAGCAGCAGCCGCTTCTGTATGCACAGAGCGGCTGCTGCTTTCTCTTTTTATATGGATAAGGGTTAGTGAATGAATTTATTTGGCCAGTTTGGCAACGTTCACGGCTACCTTCTCCAGCTTCTCTTTGCTGAGCGACTGGTCCGGGGAGCTGATGGTTACATAACGGTCATCCAGCTGGAAGGTCAGCATCGGGATATCGGATGGTGTGTACCATTTGGCGCTTGTTCCATTGGACAGCTTCAATGCCGTTCCATCGTAATCGTAGGAGTAATCGCGCGGCGAGATATTAACACGCATGTGCTTGAACAGGAAGGATACGCCGTCCTCACCGCCGCCAACACTTACAAAGCTGTCTCCGCTGATCATCTGGGCCGGGGCATAGGCTGTTTCGAAGCCCTGGTAGTTTGCGAAGGCTTTGGTGATCTGCTCTTTCTGTGCTGCGCTGTAGTTCACAGCCGCCAGTGTAACGGTTGATCCGCTATCCGGCGTCCCTGCTCCGGTGGAAGTACCCAGAACTACCTGGTTGGCAGAGGCGTCAAAGGTTACGGGAACCTTCAAGGCGTCGGCCAATGCGCGCACCGGCAGATAGGTTGTGTTGTTATACGTGATTGGTGCCAGTGTCTTGCCGTTGCCGTCAACAGGAGTATACGCTGAGCCGTTAACCTTAAATCCGATGCTGTGATTCAGATAAGCGCTGATCTTCTGCAGATTCGTTCCTGCGTAGACACCGGCCGAGCCTGTAACAGCCATTCCGAACACCATAGTTGCTATGATCATTTTTTTGCTTTTCATCTTATATCGTCTCCTTGGGGGTCAATTTATGTTGCTTAGTGGTTGCGTTGTTCCTTGCTATGAATTCATTTAATCATGAACTTGTTTCGAACTTGTATCCGGATTGTAAAGAAGGATTTCAAAAAAACAGCAGCCCGCATAATCACACCGATTACGCAGGCTGCTGCAGGCAGGACACTGAGATATTAGCTTCCGGGAGCCGTCCGTTTATATACCTCGGAATAGAGAATCTCCCTGTATTGACGGAATTCCTCCGCTCCAACCGGACCGGGATAAGTCATAATCCGCAATGGCAGATCCTGCTCACCTGAGCGCAGAGGAGGCTGAACGTATTCGAACGGATTCAGGTGAAAACCCAGCCGTTCATAAAATCCAATCCGGCGCTGCTCGATTTCCCCGTCCGGAGGCTCCACCTCCAGCAGAACAGGTACTTCCGAGCGTGCAAGAAAACGGTCCATCAGAATCTTGCCTGTGCCGCCGCCTCGAATGCCGGGGCTCACGGCAATATGCTCAATAAAGCGAAGGCCGGGGAACTCCCATGCCGCCAAGAAAGCGATGATCCGGCCGCCGGCATCCTGCTCGGTATAAATCCGGTAATGCGGATTGTCCAGCAGTGCCTTCTGGCCGCTGTAGGTTCTGAATTCACTTACGGGGAACGAGCCTTCCATTATAGAAAAGATCTCATCATATTGCGCTTGCCTCATACTTACCTCGCTTTCCGGGAAGTCTGTGATGCTTCTCCCGGTTATTACTTACTCTATCATTATCATTATAGTAACCCTTATTTATGATTGTTGTTAAGTCCGCCGGATTACATTAAGCATGTCCTGCATTTGCAGCAGTTTATTCACCAAAATGTATCAGATACAGCGATGTCAGTTAGCACCTGGTCCTAATAAAACATGCTATACTAGAGGATAGCTGCAACCATCACGTTAATTTAGGAGATGTTCATTTGGACAATCAACGTTTCATTGCACCTGAAATCTACAATCTGACTTCGGAAATGGATCAGCATCCTCCTGGCAAGATTGCACTTAAATGGCTCCACGAAAATGGAACCTGCGAGGAAATCACCTACGGTGATCTAATCAGCCAGGCTAACAGGCTGGCCGGCGGACTGGCCGGACTGGGTCTTCATAAAGGCGACCGTGTTCTGGTCATGGTTCCGCGCCGCATTATTGCCTATGTTATCTATCTGGCCTGCCTCAAGCTGGGGCTTGCCGTTATTCCATCCTCGGAGATGCTGCGGGCCAAGGATCTGTCCTACCGCCTGCGCCACTCGGAAGCCAGAGCAGTCATTGTCTGGTCCGAGGTTACCGGTGAAGTGAATAAAATCACCGATGATCTGCCTGCCCTCGACTACCGCCTGTCAGTATCCGGGAATAAGGATGAGCTTGAAGAAGGCTGGAGTGACCTGGAAAGCCTGATGGACGGACAACCGGATTTCCTGGAGACACCGGCCACCAGCCGCGATGATATTGCCATTCTGGCCTATACCTCCGGCACCACCGGCAATCCAAAGGCAGTTGTGCATTCCCACGGCTGGGGCTATGCCCACCTGCGGATCACCTCCCCGCAGTGGCTGGAAATCCGCGAATCGGACACCGTCTGGGCTACTGCAGCTCCCGGCTGGCAGAAATGGATCTGGAGCCCGTTCCTGACGGTGCTCGGTAATGGAGCTACAGGCTTCGTGTACAATGGCTCCTTCCATCCGAACCGTTATCTGCAGCTGCTGCAGGATGAGGGCATCCAGGTCTTGTGCTGCACACCTACGGAATACCGGCTGATGGCGAAGACCGAAGGGCTGTCACGGTATGACCTGTCCAAGCTGCGCTGCGCTGTATCCGCAGGCGAGCCGCTAAACCAGGAGGTCATCCATACATTCCAGCAGCATTTTGATATTACGATCCGCGACGGCTACGGGCAGACGGAAAGCACGCTGATCATCGCCGCATTGAAGGATGATCCGATCCGCATCGGTTCCATGGGCAAATCGATCGCCCCCGGTATTGCTGAGGTCATTGACGAGGACGGAAATCCAGTCCCTCCGAATGTCGTTGGCGATATCGCAGTGCATCTCAGCATGCCTGCCTTGTTCAAAACCTATTATAAGGATCCTGACCGCAAAGCCAATGCTACGCATGGTGAATATTTCGTAACCGGCGACCGGGCACGTAAGGATGAGGACGGCTATTTCTGGTTTGAAGGCAGAGGAGACGATATTATCATCAGCTCCGGCTATACTATCGGACCGTTTGAGGTCGAGGATGCGCTGATGAAGCATACGCTGGTTAAGGAATGCGCCGTAGTCGCAAGCCCCGACGAGATCCGCGGTTCTGTCGTCAAAGCGTTCATTGTCCTGAAGGACGGTAACGAGGGTTCGCCTGAGCTGGTCAAGGAGCTGCAAAGCCATGTCAAAGAAATGACAGCCCCTTACAAATATCCGCGTAAAATCGAATTCATCACCGATCTGCCGAAAACAACCTCCGGCAAGATCCGCCGTGTTGAGCTGCGTGAGCAGGAAAAACGCGAGGCACAGCAATAATTGCCGCACAGGCAGCAAAAAGCCCCCATACTCCGCAGACAGGCGGAGCATGGGGGCTTTGCTCTTTTATTCAGACCAGTATTGTGCTCCCGGATTCAGCTCCGTGCCAATCTCGCCTTCCTTGATCAGATCACAGTCGAGGAACCCGTCTTCATCCAGAAAATAGGCCTCCTGCTTATAGAATTCACACAGCGTCTCCAGAAACTTCTCCGGTGAGTTGTACATGACAATCAGATCACCAAAGTCGTTCAGCAGGTCACAGATCACTTCCGTACCGTCTTCCCGCTGCCACAGACAGATAAAATCACTGCCGTAGTTAGTCAGGACAGGAAACACCCTGCCGCCGGCGCTATGCCCCTTCTCTTCCAGAATGCCGGCCAGCACCTGCATTTCCTGCGCATACTCGTCAATATGGATCAGACGGTAGCCCGGAATACATTCAATCAGGCTCGGCTCCTCTTCTTCACTGCTTGTCCCGGCAACCTGGCCGTAAATGGCCTTCAGCAGCCCTGGAGCATCCGGCGCAATGTCCGTAACCGGCTTGCTGCCTTCCATGCTGTTCCCCAGACTGCCGATATAATCAGGACGGAATTCCGCAGAAAGCTTCAGGAACTCCCGGAATTGTGCAGAAAGCGGGGATTCATCTCTATCGTTATGCATATCGGATTGTGTCACCCTTTACTATTTCGCTGAAAGCCACTGCTGCTTCAGCCAATTGTCAAATTCTTCACCCTTCTCGCCTTCGTAAGCATCGTAGATGTCGATCCGCATCTTCTGCAGCTTTTCCTTGAAATCCTCATAGGAGTGCTCACGCGGAAGGCTCTTCTTGATGCGCAGCATTATTTTGCCGATGCCTTTGAACAGCTCAGGCTTGCTCTTGGACGGTGCAGTTACCTCTTCGCCAAACGCAATCAGCTTCCGGTATGCAGCTTCTTGAACAGTATATACAGGATCGCTGGTCAACAGGCGATTCAGGATATCAATAACTTGCTTATGGTTCCAGTGGCCCAGCTCTTCTACAGCCTCAAGGCGTGCTTTCCAGTCCGCAGTACGGCCGGCGGCCTTCTTCAGCTCCGAATAGTTCTCCGGCAGCTCTTGATTCAGTTCTTCGTTAGTCAAAAGATACAATCCCCTTCTTGGTTAAATCTGTTGGTAGTGCAATTCTACCGTTTGCGCTGCTTAATTTCAATCTTTAACCCGGAAATCACTCTGCATACCAGCGTGGAACCAGTCTCCCGAAATCATCGTAATCCCGAAAAGCCTGCCTGGCGATTTCCATCATCCCCTGAACGTCTGCTTCCCCGAAGGGAATGGCCCACTTAATTGAAAAAAGCGAGCTGTACGCCACATACAGCGCCTGTCTCTGCCAGAAGGACTCCGGCGGCGGACCTGCAAAATAACCGTCCAGCTTCCCTTTGGCAAAGGGAATACTCACTCTCCGGTCAAAAAACTGGACCTTATAGAACTCCTCGGCATAATCGGCAATATCCCAACGGTTAAAATCAATCACACCGACTCCGCCTTCCGGGGTGTACAGCAGGTTGCCGGCATGGAAGTCCCCGTGGTGGTATACCTTCTCTACGTTGTGGATAAGCCCGATGTTCTCCTGGACATAACGGATGGCCACAGCATCATTCTCCAGTCGGTAAGGGCACTCCTCATACTCCCTGATCCGTCTCAATATTTTAGACTGCATTGCCGTTTCCCAGCCGGACAGCTCCTTATCCTGGCGGATACTGTGAATCATGCGGAGAATTCCGCCTGCCTCCGCCCCCAGCTTATATTGCTCCTCCACAGGCAGGTCTGCCAGACAATCCTCCAGGGGTATCCCTTCAACCCAGCTTAGCAGCATATAGACCTGCTCATCGGCACAGGTACCGAAACAAAGTGCCCGCGACATCGGGAAATCCAGCCCGTTAAACTTCCGGATGGCTGCAAATTCTGCTGCTTTCCGGTTATACGTGTCCGCTGCCGACAGCCGGAGCAGCAGCTTTGTTCCGTCATGATCTTCAATATAATATTTTTTGTCGCCCGACCAGCCCTTTAACACCGGCTCTATCCTGCGCCATGTGGCTGCACCTGGAATCCCGAGCATGCCGATATCTGTCATTGTCCAATCCTCCGTATCCATCTGATTAGTATAATTATATCGGAATAACCTGTTACATTCGACCTATAAATGCGTTATAAGAGGTTAAGCCTTTCTATTAACGGGGAATTCTATTATTTTTAAATAAATCTAGATATTGTTAATTTCAAATTGACACGTCCCCCTGCCGGTGTTACGCTCTCTGTGCGTTCTCAAAAGTGAACAAAAACTCACTCCAAACCTACCTAATTTCCCTGTAAGGAGAGTCCCTATGACTGACCGGTATACCCTTAATAAAGGGAGCTTATCTAAAGAAATATGTCTTCTTCTTCACTTGCTTGCCGCTGACTCCGTTGATGGGCTGGCAGAACGGAGTCCGCAGCAATTCGCAGATATAGACTGGAAGCAGTTCATCCGCCTTACCCTGCATCACCGTGTATTTCCTTTCCTGTATCCCAAGCTCAGCGGAATGACCAGCCAGCTCATCCCTGCCCATGTCAGTGAACGGCTGCAGCAGGAGTACCGCAGCAACACTGTCCGGATGCTGCAGCTCAGCGGGGAGATGGCCCGGATCGGCGCGGAGCTGAGCAAGCTCGGAATCCGTTCTCTTTTCCTCAAGGGGCCTGTGCTTGCCGAGGATCTGTACGGTGATTTCTCACTGCGCACCTCGCGTGACCTCGACTTCATGGTGCCCATAGACCGGCTTGCAGAAACGGAGGCTTTCCTGCTGAAGCTGGGGTATGAGCAGATAGAGGTCTATGAGAGCATACTCGGTGACTGGAAATGGCGGGAGCACCACTTAACCTTCAATCATCCCGACAGCAAAATTAAGCTCGAGGTCCACTGGCGTCTGGGTCCGGGGCCTTCCGCCGAGCCCGGTTTCGGGGAGCTGTGGGAGCATTCGCGGAGCAGCACACTGCTGGGCCCTGACGTGCGCTATCTGGGCCGCGAGGATTTGTTCCTCTTCCTTGTCTCGCACGGCGCGCGCCATGCCTGGTCCCGGCTGCGCTGGCTGCTCGACATCAAGATGCTGCTGCTCCAGCAGCCGGACAATGAGCAGCTGCTTGGGCTGCTGAAGCAGTATAACTGTGAGGCGATTGCCGGACAGACGCTGATCCTTGCCGCTGACCTGCTGGATACTAAGGTTGATTCCCGGCTGTCCGGGCTGATGGATATGCCAAAGGCCCAGCGGCTGGCACAGGATGCTGTATTCTATGTAGCACGGATGGTCAATCTGAATGATCCTCCGCTGGAGCCGGAGGTAGAGAGACACTTTAAAGCCTATCAGCCGGCGATCTTAACGCCCCGCAACCGGCTGCTGCGGGCGGCAGGCTTCCTGTACCCTTATGCAGCGGATGCCAGAACGCTCCCGCTGCCGAAGCCGCTGCATGTCCTGTATTTCCCGCTCCGCCCTTTTCTCTGGAGCTGGCGCAAGGTGACCGGCCGGGAGGAGGCTTAAGCTGCGGGTGGGGATGCTTGTTTACGGCGGGGATGCACACTTGCTTATTGGCAGTGTTCGTGTCTGCGTTATATAGGCCTGCCATATGTGAGTTTGCAACCGTTGGGCGGTTAAGCTTTGAATATATGCCTTATATTTATTTTAGTTGTAAATTGGGTACCTAATTCTTAGATAATCGCCGCTTGTGGGCAATTAGTTGGAATAACGCCACCTAATATCACCGGAATTGCTCTCAAAGCGATAAACCAGCCATATTAGATTACCTTTTTCCAGCTAATAGTCGTGAAAGCCGCAAAACACTAAAATTAAGTGACCAAAATCAAACTAAATTTAAGCCGCCTCGGATTATATACGCGGCCGGCTATGGAGAACTGCTGACGTCGTAGGAGAATACCTGACGTATTAGAACAATACCCGACGTTGTAGGACGATGACAATACTGGCCCGGGAAGGTGCTTCATACTGTAGCAAGCAGATATATGCAGCATCCCAAAGTCAAAGCCCCAGCCTCTACAACTAGTAGAGACTGGGGCTTTGCTATTACTCTTATAAATCGGACAATGCCGCTGTTCCATCCTGCATAAACCGGAAGCTACATTGCCTCCTGGCCGCTGAGCAGCCGGCTGAACATGCCGCCTGTTTCGGAGGCGAGCCTGCCGTAGACCCCCTGCTGGATGACCCGGCCCTGGTCAATCACCAGAATCTGATCGGCCCCGCGGATGGTGGACAGGCGGTGGGCAATGACAATGAGCGTAACGGAATGCTTCAGCCGGTCCAGCGCCTCCTGGATCTTCTGCTCATTTTCGGTGTCGAGCGCGCTTGTCGCCTCGTCCAGCACCAGGATTGACGGCTTGCGGATAATGGCCCGGGCCAATACCAGCCGCTGCCGTTCCCCGCCGGACAGGCGGATGCCGCGGTCGCCGATCAGCGTATCCAGTCCTTCCGGCAGCCTGCGCACGAACTCGGCTGAGGAGGCGAACTCCAGCGCTTCCCACAGTTCCTCTTCACTGGCATTCGGCTTGATCATCGTCAGATTATCACGGATCGTTGCGTTATAGAGAAACGGGTCCTGGGCTACATAGCCGATGGAACGGCGGTAGGACAGCAGGCGTTCCCCCGTGATCGGCGCACCATCAGCCAGAATATTCCCTGACTCAGGCTGCATCAGTCCCATAAGCAGGTCCACGAGTGTGCTTTTGCCTGCACCGGAACGTCCGACTATGGCGGTCATGCGGTTGGCCGGAATCGCAACATTCACAGCCTGCATGGAGTATTCAGGCTTCTGGGGATCGTAGCGGAAATGGACGTCACGCGCTTCAAGGCCTTCCTTGAGCACCATTGGAACAGGCGTCTTTCCGCTTCCTGCTGCCGGTCCTTCCTCAGCAGCGCGCAGGCACTCCTCCTCCATTTCCTTAAGCTGCTTAAAGGAAGGCAGAACGGAGGCAAGCTGCTCCATTAAGGATTGCAAGGAGGAAAAGGTCGGCCACAGTCTGGCGAACACCAGAATGACCAGCAGCAGATTCGGCCCCTCCACATGAAGGAACCGGAACGAAACGAAGATAAAGAGGGCGATCAGCAGGGTCGAGGACATTTTGTAGAGCAGCTGGGAGTTTGAACGCAGACGGGTATATTCCAGCTGTTCATGCTTCACTTCTCCGGTAAATCCGTGCAGCCATTCCAGCCGCGACTGCTCCAGATTGTTGCTCTTGATGTCCTTGATTCCATTCAGTTGGTCAGTAATACCGGCAAGATACGTTTTGCCGAGCTCGGTGCTGCGGCTGCCCAGCTTTTTGGCTTTGCGGATGAACCTGCGCGAGAACAGAGACAGCAGGACAGCGCAGACAAGCACAGCGAGCGTCATCTGCGGCGACAGCCAGAAAGCAAAGGCGATCTGCACCAGCGTGAACAGCAGTGAGGTGAGAAACTGCAGAAAGCAGCTGATGCCCGCAAGCACCCGGGCGATTTCCGTAGTCATGAGGTTAACCAGGTCGGAGGTTCTTTTCTTCAGAAAAAAGGACCATTCTGCCCGCAGCAGGGCACTGTATACTTCATATCGCAGCTGCCGGCCGTAGGTCTGCTGAATCTCCACATTGCGGACCGCCACAAAGCGCGCAATCAGATTCTGGCAGAGCACAATGCCGATGTAGGAGCCCAGCACCAGCATAAGCGCCGTTGTCTGCGGCAGCTCTGATATGAAGCCGAGCATAGGAAGATCAAAGGCTGCTCCCGCCCCGCCAAGCTGCAGTCCTGCCAAACCGAGCATCGGCACCAGCAGCAGTATAGCTGAGCTCTCAAGCAGACCGCTGATGACCATACCGAGCAAATTCAAATACAGCTTGACTCCGGACAGCTGCTGAAGCTGCCGGACATAATAGATAATGGCTTGCATGATCCCACCTCGATTACTCGGCTTGTATCACCTTGGCAAATTTCTGAACGACAACAAATCCCCGCATCGCGTCATCACCGGACACATAATACGGTCCGCTGCGCAGCCAGGCATGGGCAATCATCTGCCCCTGCTTATCCCTGGCAACCCCCATGTACAGCGTGCTCTCGATACCGCGTTTTTCGAGCATGCCCAGAGCGGCAACGGCTCTCACCATGCAGGTGCTCTTCCAGGGGGTAAGCCTGCTGCCGCCCCGGATCGCCCGGGTAATCCGCTTAATGGTATGCGCATCCCTGGCGCTCACTTCTCCGGCGGTCTCCTGCGACTGCCGGCCAAGCCGCGGGGCTGTACAGGCAAAGGGGAACAGCAGGCGGATTCTTGCAATGAACAGGTACCATAGAGCCTCCGGAAGAAGGGCCAGGACCGCGCGGTCATCCGTTAACAGCAGGTGAAGCCGCCGGAGGCCCGTCATGATGCAGAAGCAATGGCGACCAGATCCTCAGCCAGCAGGCTGTACACAAATTCAAATACATCCCGCTCTGCCGTTTCCGCCGGAACCTCGAAGGTTTGCCGGATAACCTCCACGATCCGGCTTACCGGCGCCGGCTGTGCTATTGCCGACCAGATCTCTCCGCCAACCTCGCCCAGATTGTAATACTTGCCGTTCTGTATATTGAGCATCACCTTCTCGCCGTCCATGTCGCTGGCGATATTGCCCGGCCGCTGGACAAGCACCGTTTCAAGGGACAACACATTTGCAGTACTCATCATTAACCCTCCTCTGTCATTGGTTTAATCATGTCGTAGATCAGTGCACTCTGCTGCGGAGCGCTAAATCCCTGCTGCGGTCGGGTAATCCGGTAGATTGGCAGCCGGTTCATGAAGGAAGCCAGCATGCCGAAATGCCATTCCCGGATGCCGGTCCGGTCAATCATCGCCTTCTGATAGGTGTGATTGAATAAGGTATGGAATCTTTCCATTCCGTTAACAGGCTGCACGGTTACAGGCCCGTTCCCAGAAGATACAGCCAGCTCAAAAATACCCGCAAGCGGCAGCGGCTCCTTTTGAAAACGGTCATGCACCGGAACAGCAAATTTGGTCTCCCGCTCAAACAGCGGGCGGTAGCCGGACGAATTCATTCCCATATAGTCCAGACTCTGCTGCCACAGCTTCTGCTGGGGATAGCCTGGAACTGCAAGCGGCTGGCCGTCCTGCACGATAACGGGAATAACGTCGTCACTGAGCATCAGATGACCCTGCTCCATCAAATAAGAGGCTAGCGTAGATTTACCCGCTCCGGATTGTCCGACAAGCGCATAAGCCCGGTTATTGAGCACAAGCGCACTTCCATGCAGCGGCAAGATCTGTTTCTGCATGAGCAGAACCCCCATACAGCTCCCCAGAATGTACAGGCGGACACTGTCCAAATCGGCTCCGGCCACAGGATCAACTGTAATCCGGATACCATCCTGAACGGAATACACCGCCTTGCCCTTTGCCTCAAACATGACCTCTGTACCCAGGGCGCCAACATTCGGAGTGAGCTTGGGAATGACCTTCCAGCGCTCTGCCAGATCTCCGCGGATTACTGCCACGCTGCCGTTTAGCCCCGGACCCTCTGCTAAGGGAAGCTCCGGTAATGGAAATTCACTGAAAATCTGCAGGCCGAAAGCTTGATAAGCCAGACCTTGGACTGTACTTGCCATACCCGTTCCTCTCCCCTGCCTAAAGATGATGGAAATAGCCCTTATCCCCCTCCAGCAAGCTCAGGGGGATGAGGGCTCCTCGTACCAAATGCTCTTAGGAGTGATGTACGATCTCATCCGGATCACTTTGGAAGGAGTCGGCGATTGCCAGTCCCGGTCCAGCCATAGTCATCTTAACGTCGAGTACTTCCAAAGCAGGCTTGCTGTATTCCTTTTTCATGTTTGTCACCCCCTTTCAAGCGATTTTCTCACGACAGGCGCTTCAGGAACCTGTAAAAGACAAGTCCGCGGGCCAGCAGGCGAAAATCAGTATTAAAAATCAGATGAGGTTCGGGCTCACTACCCAGCCGGTCCAAGCATCCGGCGAGCCCCGTGCTGTTCAGATATACCGCAGCCTGCGGATCACGGGTCATCTCCCGCAGCTCCCCCAGAAAAGCACCCCATTCCGGCAGCATCCGCTGGATGCCGTCTGCCCCCTGCACCCCGCGCCGCTTGCGGTTGAGCCGGACATTGTCCGGCAGGCGCCCGGCCATTGCGCGGCGGATCAGCGAACGGTCCACCCCTTTCTGGACGTACTGCTCTTCGGGAATAGAGAGGCAGAAGCGGATCACACGCAGGTCATTCGTCGGGTCACGGTCCCACACCCGGTATTTCAGCGACAGCTTCGTAGCAACGGTACCGTTAACATTCCAGATGTGCGGCTGCTCAAAGTGTCTTTTGCGGAAATCATAGATGCTCTGTGCGGACGGGTCGCCGGCTATGTTAAACCGCTCCAGCCGTTCATATACCTCTGTGCGTCTGGCAAATCCGGGGTCAATCAGCTCCGGCAGCTCCTCCTGGCTCTGTCTGCGGGACAGCAGGCTGCGTATTTCAGGAAAAGCCTTCCTGCCTACGATCTTCATAACCAGTCTGCGGTTCGCCTGCATGGACTCGTTATAGCCCTTGTTCTCCCGGTAAAAGGAGAGCCAGCGGAATTCCCGGAGCAGCTTGGCCTGATAGTCCAGGGCAGGTCCCCAGGAGACACTCCAGTTCCCCCTCTGTCCGCTGAGCAGAATTCCGATATCCTGCTGCTGGGCCTGCTCGTAGATCCCTTTAAGCCAATAAGAATTTTCGATAAATTTATAGGGCATTTCCATGATGCCCAGCCAATCATCAATATCGTTATAGGAGTTGCGTTCGGGAAAATTCAGCAGGCTCGGCTGAATATTGCCCACATAATCTATCGTTTCCTGAATATAAGGGCGTTCATCAGCAACCCGGTTGCCGAGCTTGAAGCCTGTAAAGCCGTCTACCGGATAGGAACTGAAGGTATAGAGCGGCTGGCCGCGGCGGCGCAGCTCCTCTGCCGCAAAGCTGACAACTGAGCCGGAATCCAGCCCGCCGCTCAGGTTAGCCCCGGCTGCACGGAAGGTACGGAGCCGATCCTTCACCGCCCGTCCAAACACTTCCCGGAAGGCTTCCTCATACTCCCAGTTGGAGCCAAGCCGCAGCTCCGGCGGAGCCTGGATTGTACAATAACGGGAGAAGACGATATTGCCGCCGGTTACCGAGATGGAGTGAGCGGGAGGAAGCTGCCCGATCGAGTCATATACGGTTAAGAAGCAGTCCGCAGCATCCACTCTGTCCTGAATGGCCAGAAACTCGGCCACCCACTGCTCATTCAGCCCCTGTCCTGCACCCGGCAGCGAAAGCAGCGGATGAATGACTGTACAAAAGGCGAAGACTGTGCCGGACTGATGAAAATAAAGGGTGCGGTTGCCCGAAAAGTCTCTCGCCCCAAACAGCTTGTGCCGCCGTTCATCCCAGATCATGAAGGCAAAGTCACCGACCAGGTGCACCGGTGCTGCTTCGCCCCATTTTTCATAGGCCAGCAATATAAGCAGACTGTCAGGGATCGCTTCCCGGTCCTCCCGGGGAATACCCAGCACCTCAAACAGCTCATTTCTATTGTCAATGATCGCATCAGCCGTAATGGCAAGCTTCCGCTCCGGATCATAGTATGGCAAACGCTCATTTACAGATTGCGGTGTAATCCACTGTGACAGGCATCCGAGATAAACGCCCTTGTCCTGCCAGTCCCTCGCATCATCAGCCGGATAACGGTTAAGCTGCTTCATCAGATTCATGCCCAGTTCAGGGTCCAGATTGTGCTGCTGCAGATGATAGATACCGGCGATTGCGCTCATAGAAAGGCCTCCACTTACTGACATCCTGCTTAGTTCTTAATAAAGAACATTTCTTACTATATAAGATAACGCTCCACCTAAAGATTGTGAATTACCCGAAGGAGGAAACTTTATTACTCTTAAGATAGCGTTCTTAGTATACTTAGGTGGTATATAGTTAGGACAAAATTCCTATAAGAACCTGCAGGAGGCGGTAGTATGGAAAAACATCCGGTAGAGCCCATCCTTCTCGATATTCCCGAGCATTTCGAAAGCAGACGCCTGCTGATCCGTCCGGCTTTATGGGGAGATGGTGCAGCGGTAAATGAAGCGGTACGCGAGAGCCTGAAGGAGCTCCGTCCATGGATGCCCTGGGCAGACAGCCTTCCTACCCCTGACCAGTCCGAGGCGAGCATCCGCAGATCCCGGCTGGAATTCCTGGAGCGCAAGGATATGCGCCTGCTTCTGTTCCAGAAGGGTACCGGAATCCTCGTCGGCAGCAGCGGCCTGCACCGGATTGACTGGCAGACACGTAAATTTGAAATCGGTTACTGGGTACGGACATCTTACAGCAGACAGGGGTATATCACGGAGGCTGTGCAAGCAATCGCAGACTTTGCAGTTGCAGAGCTCGGAGCGAACCGGATTGAGATCCGCTGCGACGCCCGAAATGTACATAGCGCCAGGGTAGCTGAACGCTCCGGCTTCACGCTTGAGGGCATTCTCCGCAATGACAAATGCGATGTGGACGGGCAACTGCGGGATACGATGATTTTTGCCAGGGTACGCGGGGTGGAGTATTGAAGCAATGCGTGGTACCGATAACATATAGGGATCTATATAAGGAGGCATTAATATGGAACATTTGCAGTTCGTTACAGACTACAAAAAGAATGAACAGCTGAGGACCAGCTTTACCCGGCTTGCTGCGGATACGTTCGGCCTGGAGCTGAACCGCTGGTATCAGGAGGGCTTCTGGGATGAAGGATACATTCCGTTTTCCTATGCTGCCGGGGAACAGATTGTTGCGAACGTTTCGGTGAACCCGCTGGATGTTGTTATTGGGGGCAGCTCCAAAAAAGCCGTTCAGCTTGGTACCGTGATGACACATCCCGATTACCGGCAGCAGGGCTTATCTGCAGCATTAATGAACAAAGTCATGGAAGCCTACAGCAGCAGCTGTGATTTCATGTATCTGTTCGCCAATGACAGTGTGCTGGATTTCTATCCGCGGTTTGGCTTTACACCGGTCCGGGAAGAGCTTTTTACTGCCGCATATGAGCCGCAGCAGCTCCTTAACCCGAAGCAGACCTCTATACGCAAATTGGATGGCTCCTGCTCAGAGGATCTGGCGTTCATTCATACCTTCGCCTCCCGGCGTCTGCCGGTGTCGCAGCGTTTCGGTACAGACGGCGGCCTGGGGCTGCTGATGTTTTACTGTCTGAATGTGTTCAGCGGTGATCTTTATTATCTGGAGGAGGAAGAGGTCATTGTGATCTGCCAGCGGGAGGGAAATGAGCTGCATATGTATGACGTTATAAGCCGCAAGGCACCTGATATTCATGCCATACTGTCTAAGCTTGCGGGTAGCAGCACGGCACGAATTACTTTCCACTATACGCCTGATTACAGCGGGCTTGAAATGAGCAGCGCTCCTTATAACAGCGGACTGTTCGTAAGAACCTGCTCCGGTGACGCTTTTCCCGGGGGCATCAAGCATCCTGCCACTTCAATCGCCTAGACGGGTCCGGCTACCGGAGCCCGGGAATTACAGGGTCATGAACCCGCCGAAACGGGCAAGGAATTCCTCCTTGTCCTTATAATCCGGCATGATGCCGCCCAGCCGCCGCCAAAAGGACCGGTCGTGGTTCATATGCAGCAGATGGCACAGCTCATGAACAATGACATAATCGATCACCTCCGGCGGGGCCATGGCCAGCCTGTAGTTAAAGGTCAGCTTTTTATCCGCGCTGCAGCTCCCCCATTTGGTCCGGGACTCTACAATTTCAAATGATTTCGGCTTAACCTTCAGCTGGTTCTGATAGGGCGGCATCCGCTCGGCAACCACTTTTTTGAGGCTTGTAAAATAAAACTTCTTCAGCGCAAGCTTCAACGCCTCCGCATCCCGCTCACCGGTTCCGATCAGCTCATGCAGCGGATACTCCTTGCCCAGGTATAAAAAGCTTCCTTCCTCTTCATACGCCTTCGGCTGCGGAACGCGCTTGGCCGTCTCCAGACTGCTCAGCTTCTCTATAATCCAGGCGCTATGTCCCTGGACAGCGTTAAGAATAGCCTCGTCTGCCGTCCCCTTGGGGGCTTTTACATTGAGCCGGCCGGCTCCGTCGATTTGCAGCGATATTTTTTTGCCTTTACTGTACTGGACGTTCAGCGCAAAGGTCTGGTCTCCGATCTGAATCTGCATGCTTAACCTCTTTTATCGTATAAATCAGCTGTAAGGCTGTCTGTGTTAACTATAGCATGAATTCATGGAAGGCTGCCTTTCACACCAGCTGTGCGGAATTCCGGGATTTGCAGTGACACATTTATTTGAAAGGTAAGTTGAACTGGGAAGCGCTCCGAAACAGGCTTATTAGGGAAAATAGCTGGCTTCAGATTGTAACGGACTCAGGAGCCGTTAATCTTCATTTTTTCCGGTTATTCACCCTCTAACGGACTCAGATGACGTTATTTGTGCGGTTAGTGCTGCTGTTACTTAGGATTAGGCCCAATAAGGCCACCTGAGTCCGTTAGACAAGTAAATTCCGCCCAATCACATCATTAACGTCATCTGTGTCCGTTAGCCGGGCGGGTGTGTCTCCTAATCATTAGCACGCCAAAAAGCCTCCGGCCTATAGACCTGAGCATGCTCAGGCCTACAGCGGGAGGCTGTGGTTATTGCTATCACGGCAGCCGCTCAGCAACGCCTATCGCTTACGGCGTAGGCATGCCGCCGTTCGCGTTCAGCGTCTCACCGCTGACATAGCTGGATTCCTGGCTGGCCAGGAACACGTACGCAGGCGCCATTTCGGCCGGCTGGCCGGGACGGGCGAGCGGTGTCTTCGCGCCGAAGTCCTTCAGCGCTTCTACCGGCTGGCCGCCGCTGATCTGCAGCGGAGTCCAGACAGGTCCGGGCGCTACAACGTTGACGCGGATCCCTTTTTCAGCCACCTGCTGGGCAAGTGATTTACTGAAGGTATTGATCGCCGACTTTGTAGTCGCATAATCCAGCAGAATCGGTGCAGGCGTGTAAGCCTGGATCGAAGAGGTATTAATGATCGTGCTGCCCGGCTTCATGTGCTTGATGGCTGCCTTACAGAGCCAGAAAAGCGAGTACACATTCGTCTTAAAGGTAGCATCAAATTGCTCAGTCGTCAGATCGGCGATGTCAGTCACATACTGCTGCATGCCAGCGATATTCGCCAGAATATCAATGCCGCCAAGCTCTTTTACCGCAATAGCAATCAGCTGCTCACAGTACTGCTCATCCTTGAGATCACCTGGCATGGCTACGGCCTTACGTCCGGCTTCCTCAACGAGCTTAACAACCTCCCGCGCATCCGCTTCTTCCTCCGGCATATAGGCAAGGACCACGTCAGCCCCTTCACGGGCAAAAGCAATCGCTGTCGCGCGGCCGATCCCGCTGTCCGCTCCGGTAACTACCGCCTTGCGTCCGGTCAGCCGTCCGCTGCCTTTATAGGTTTCCGCACCGTCATCCGGCTTCGGAACCATCTCTGTTTCCAGACCCGGGGCAGGCTGCTGCTGCTCGAATTCCTCTGTGGCCTTCTGATATTGTGTTGTAGGGTCTTGAACCGTAAATTGATCGCTCATCGTACATTCCTCCTCTGTGATTTCCACTCGTTGGTGACTAGGGCTATACAACTACTAAATCCTTCGACTCTTTTAATGTAACCGGGATGGTTATCCTTTAAACTAAACTTAGCTTATTGACGAAGCTGCCTGCTTTTCCGGTCAAAGCTTATTCTCTATGAATTTTAAATAAAGGAGTACTCCGATGATCAACTCTTTATCCAGCCCTTCCCGCAACGTATCCTTACTCCAGAACCTGCTCCACATCTGGGAAGAGTCCGTACGCTCTACACATCTTTTTCTCTCCGAAAAAGACATTGCCGCCCTGCGCCCCCTTGTCCTGCAAGGACTCAGCGGAATTGACCAGCTGCTCCTCTATACCGCTGAAAGCGGGGCGCCGCTCGGCTTCATGGGCGTGCAGGACCACAAAATTGAAATGCTGTTCATCAGCCCCGGGGCCATGGGACAGGGCATAGGCAAAAGGCTTGTTACCCATGCCATTGATCACCTGAACGTACAAAGCGTCGATGTGAATGAACAGAACCCCCAGGCGCATGGCTTTTATGAGCATATGGGGTTTGATGTGACTGAACGGTCTGAGCTGGATGAACAGGGCAACCCGTTCCCGATCCTGCATATGAAGCTGCGGTAAGCCGCCGCAACACAAAGACCCTCCCGGCATCCCGGAAGGGTCTTAAGCATGCTATTCCACTGACTGCCTATTCCACTGACTGCCTATCCCACCGACTGCCTATTCCACTGACTTCAGCGCCTCAATCATATGAATCCGTTTAAGCTTCATGTGCATGAAGGCCATGACGATGCCTGAGAATACCATGGTAAGTAACGCTGCATAAATATAGCTCGGCCACTCAATGACCGGAGCGAACATCGTCGCATCGAGCTCGGCGGTCTGCAGGACGAAGCTGTGCAGCACGATGCCGAGACCTGAGCCGGCGGCAATGCCGAGCAGGGTCAGCAGAATATTTTCCCGGTAGATGTACATCGTTACTTCATTATCATAGAAGCCCAGCACCTTGATGGTCGACAGCTCGCGGATCCGTTCGGACACGTTGATGTTGGTCAGATTATAAAGGACAACAAAGGCCAGCGCCGCCGCAGACACAATCAGCACCAGGGTGACAACGTCCATGCTTTTCATCGTATCGTCAAAAGCGGTCCCGACGCTGCTCGAGAAGCTGACGGCGGCTACGTGCGCGCTTGCGGTCAGCTTTTCACCAAACTGCTCCTCCCAGGCACTGTCCGGTGCGTTATAGTTCAGCAAAGCGGTGTTGAACACCGGCTCCTTCCCGAATACGGAGGTGTAGTACGCCGGGGTCATATACGCATAATGCATTACATAATTCTCGGTGATTCCTGTGACCAGAAGCTCGAACGGCTCATTTTTGCTGTCCGCCAGGGTCAGGGTATCTCCCGCCTCAAGCCCGTACAGCTTGGCCAGCTTCTCTGAGATGATAACTCCTTCATCCGTAAGCTCCTTTGCTTCACCGGTGCTGCGATCCTGCAGCGATACATATTCGGACAGTGAATCCACAGCTTCCGGCACAAACAGATTTACATCCTGGTCGTTAACACCGCTGGCCCGTGCGGTCATCGTCTCCTGGGCTACTTTCAGTGTTCCGGTAATGGCAGCCTCGCTGCCGATCAGCTGCTCATAGGACTGCTGCGCTTCTGCCGGGGCATCGGTATGCAGCGCTACCAGCGCGTCGTATTTCATAATGACGCCGAACTGCTTGGGTGCAATGCTGCCGATCGAATCCTTGAGACCGAAGCCGGTCAGAATCAGCGCCGTACAGCCTGCCACCCCGAATACCGTCATGAACATCCGCTGCTTGTAGCGGAACAGATTGCGGGCCGTCACCTTCTGGACAAAGCTCAGCCTTTTCCAGACAAAGGTGATCCGCTCAAGGATGATCCGCTGGCCGCTCTTGGGCGCCTTGGGACGCATCAGGACGGCAGCATTGCCGCGCAGCTCCACCCGTGCAGCAAACCAGGCCGTAAGGGTGGTGCACACCAGAGCTACAATAATTGAAATAATTGAAAATGACGGATAGAAGCTCTTAATTAGATCCGGCAGATTGTAAAGTGAGCTGTAGGCATCAAATATAATGGCCGGCAGCAGCGTGAACCCTACGGCTAAGCCGACTGCCGAGCCCGCCAGACTGGCAAGCGTTCCATAAACCAGGAACTTGGCCATAATGTCACGGTTGCCGTAGCCCAGCGCCTTCAATGTACCGATCTGCAGCCGGTGCTCCTCGACCATCCGTGTCATGGTTGTCAGGCTGACCAGCGCCGCAATCAGGAAAAAGAATACCGGAAACACACTGGCAATCGCCGACAGCCGGTCGGCATTGTCTTTGTATTCGGCATATCCCGGATTCGCATTTCGGTCCGTGACATAGATCTTCGGCAGCGTAAGCGCCGCCAGCTGGCGTTCCCCTTCGGCCAGCTCTTCCCTGGCCGCTTCGAGCTGCTCAGCCGCCTCGCTGCCGGCTCCCGCCTGGGCCTGCCGCTGCTCTTCCGTCAGCTGGCCGGCGGCCTGCGCGAGCTGCTGCTCGGCAGCTTCCAGCTCCGCACGGCCTTTGGCGAGCTCCGCTTCCCCTTCAGTGCGCAGCTCAGAGAGCCGCGCCTCCGGCACGCCCGCCATCGCCTGCTTCACTGCCTCCGTGTGCTGCTCCAGCAGCGTCTCATACTCCGCGCTGTAAGCCTCAACCCCGGCAGTATCCTTGAAGGAAAGGTACGCTTCGGTATAGACCGGCAGCTTGAAATCCGCTTCTGGAATGACGGCGAACGCATCTGTCGTGCCTTTGCCGATCGTGCTGGTGCCGCGGTTGTTTTTCTCAATAAACTGCGGACTGCGTGCAAAGCCCACGATCGTATACTCCAGTGTCCCGAAGCTGTCTGACAGCCCGGTCTCTGTACCGTTGCCGCTGAACGCAATCTTATCGCCAAGGGCATACTCCCCGGCCAGAAGGTCATCGAGCATAATCTCCCCGGATTGCTCCGGCAGACGCCCGTCCATCAGGCGGTACCGGTTAAGCAGCTGCTCCGGATTGTAGGACATGACCTTCAGAATCACTCCGTTATCACCTGCGAAGACATCCGCGCTGTAGCCCGGCTGCAGCTCACCGATCTCCGGCACATCCTTCAGCAGTCCAATATCCTCTTCGGTCAGGCCAAGCGTGCTCTGCACCTTCAAATCCATCAGCCGCTTTTCCTTGAAAAAGGTGCCTGCGGTATCCAGCATATCGGGTCCGGCCGCCTTAATCCCCGAGAAGAAGCAGACGCCCAGCATAATAATTGCAAAAATCGAGATAAAGCGGGCCTTGGTATGCCCGATCTCCCGGAAGATATCCTTCCATAATGCCCGTTTCTTCATCGTTGTCAGCTCCTTACCATTCGATATCGTCAACGGATACCGGCGCAGGATTAACAACCATCTTCCGTACCTTGGCGTTATTGATTTCAATCACCCGGTCGGCCATTGGCGCGATCGCCAGATTATGCGTAATGACGATAACAGTGGTTCCGGTATTCCGGCAGGTATCCTGCAAAAGCTTCAGTACCTGCTTGCCGGTGTTGTAATCCAGCGCGCCTGTCGGCTCATCGCAGAGCAGCAGCTTCGGCTGCTTCGCAAGCGCCCGGGCAATCGCAACACGCTGCTGCTCCCCGCCGGACAGCTGGGCCGGGAAATTGTTCAGCCGTTCCCCGAGTCCGACATCCTCCAGCACCTTACGCGCATCCAGCGCACGCGGGGAAATCTGCGAGGCCAGCTCGACATTTTCCAGTGTGGTCAGATTGGGCACCAGATTATAGAACTGGAACACAAAGCCCACGTCATTACGGCGGTAGCCGGTCAGCTGCTTGCTGTTAAATTTGGCAATATCGGTACCATCCACAATAACCTGGCCTTCGTCAGCCGAATCCATGCCGCCCAAAATATTCAGCACGGTCGATTTGCCTGCACCGCTGGGACCGACAATGACCGCAAATTCACCCTTATTAATCTCAAAATCGATTCCATCGTTGGCAATAATCATCGTCTCGCCCATCTTGTAGCGCTTGTATTCTCCTTTGACAGCAACAAAGCTCATTCCTCATCCTCCTGTTTCTATCTAGGCCGGGCCCTTATACTCCAGTTTATCACAAAAATATTGTCTAATCCTGCCGGCTCCTATTCAAAAA
The DNA here is from genome assembly GCF_000758625.1 of Paenibacillus sp. FSL R7-0273. Taxonomy (NCBI): domain Bacteria; kingdom Bacillati; phylum Bacillota; class Bacilli; order Caryophanales; family Paenibacillaceae; genus Paenibacillus; species Paenibacillus sp. FSL R7-0273. The sequence goes on along the minus strand of NZ_CP009283.1, from coordinate 788,388 downwards.
AGCTGCGGCATCTTCTCCGCAGCTTGGTCTCTCTGTCTTCCGGTTCCTTATGCCTTCCGCACAAACTCCGATTTCAGCTTCATCGCGCCGAAGCCGTCAATTTTGCAATCTATGTCATGATCGCCATCCACCAGCCGGATGTTCTTCACCTTTGTGCCGATCTTCAGCACGGAGGAGCTTCCTTTGACCTTCAGATCCTTAATTACCGTTACAGAGTCTCCGTCATTCAGCACATTTCCGTTGGCATCCTTAACCACCTTAACGTCTTCACTGTTCCCGCTCTCTGCCCCGGCAGTCCATTCATGCCCGCACTCCGGACACACCAGCTGTGTTCCATCCTCGTAGGTGTATACTGAGCTGCACTGCGGACAATTCGGTAATTCATTCATTATTTCATGTCTCCATTCACATTAATTTCCCTGCTGTGGCAGATTCGTGCTATCCACATGTTAATTATAGTAAAATATTGAGTGTGAGACTATACCCGGATTATCTGAGAGGAGCTCCTTATGAACGAACCGTTTACTGCAAGACTTGAATTATTCGTCGATAACAACCAGCAGATCAAGAAGGCGTTTGCCTGGAAAAGCGGACAGATCAACCGTCTGGCTGCTCTTTTGTACACGGTGGAAAATAAAGCGGTTGATATTGACGCCATACGCGACAGCAGCGAGCTGATTAAAAGCTCAACCGGACTCTTTTCAACATTCCGGGGCAATTTGTCAGTCTGTATTGCTGCCCTGCTGTCACTGTCAGGTGACAGGAAGACCCAGCTCTCCGATACTCTGGCTGTTTATGAGCTGCTGAAGGAACGCAAGCTGCGGGCCTCCGATTATCTGGTCGCCGCTGCGTACCAGATTGCTGCCCATTCCGCATTCGGCCAGCATCAGCTTATGGCTGACAGAACCCGCCAGTTCTATGACAGCATGAAGGAATATCACCGTTTTCTGACCGGGCAGGATGATTATATCTTCTCCGCCATGCTGGCGCTGTCGGATCTCGAGCCGGAGCGCGGTGCAGCCCGGATGGAGCAGCTATACGCCGAGCTGAAGCCGGAATTCCTGTCAGGCAACAGTGTGCAGGCACTGACACAAGTGCTGGCGCTGGGCGGAGAGACGCCTGGGGCTGCTGCACGTGTGCTTGCCCTGCGCGATGCCTTCCGCAGCAGAGGTATCAAGATGGACAGGGAATATACCCTTTCCTCCCTCGGAATATTGTCTCTGCTTCCGGCAGACGATGAGACACTTGTTCAGGATATCTCCGATACCCATGACTACCTGCGGAGCCAAAAGGGCTTCGGCAGCTGGTCCGTCACCAAGCAGGAGCTGCTGCTGCTCAGCGCCGCCCTGGTATCCTACAAGTATATTGAAGCTGTGCAAAGCGGCATCTTGGCCTCGGCGCTCTCCACCAGCCTGACCAATATCGTCATTGCCCAGCAGACGGCAATTGCCGTAGCCGCCGCTTCTTCCGCTGCGGCAGCTTCTTCGTCGCACTGATTTTTTATATTAGGACATAAAACTAGGACTGCTCCACCCGCTTGGGGTGACGCAGTCCCTTTGTTTAATGCTGTTCTAGCTTAGCTTATGCCAGTAAGCTAATGTGATTCTGTGAAGCTCTTCAAATGATAGATTATTATGGACTTCGTCATATACGTTCAGATCATCAGCACGAATATAAAGATGACCTCCACTATTATTGGGAAGATCACACAGACAAACTATTTTGATACAGTCTTCCTCTTGTATAACCTCATTAATCTCAAGCTCCATGGATACCAGCTTTGCAATGTCCCTCTCCTGTTCAGCTTTGCCCATATCCCATGCTTCATAATAAAACTCACGCAAGTTAACAAACTTATAGATAAAATGGCTATAAGACGGGTCGATCATTCTCGCCAGATACCCAATCTCAACTCTGAGTGTTAATATACCTGTTTCTTGCTCTATTGCCGTTATAGTCCCGTCATGAAGACTTCCAACAGCTATAACCATTTCTTTAATATTCATTACATTCACCCTATCTGCCGTTTCATTCCCTGCCGGAAGGTTAATCAATCTCGTAGCCCAGCGTCAGCCGGAAGCCGTCCAGCTCGTAGCCGAGCTGAGTGTAGAGCCGGATGGCTTTTTTATTGGTGCCGTAGGTGCCGAGGGTGGCAACGGCTTTGCCCTGCTCCTGCAGATACGCAAGTGCGGTGCAGAGCAGATTCCGGGCAATCCCCCGGCTGCGCCACTGCGGAATGACGAACACATTCTCCGTGACGCTGTGTCCATCGGTTATTTTCCAGGTGGAGGTGTTGCCCAGAAACTGTTCCCCGCTGAAGGCACAGAAGTTTACCAGTTCAGGAGTGCCCTGCATCCAGGCCAGATGGTTGAGACTCCAGGCTACCCCGTCAAAGGAGGCCTGCTCCGCCGAATGATACTTTTCCCGGGCCTCATCGTTATTCAGCAGAAAGAGGCGGATTTGCACATCCTCCGGCAGAGGATACACGGGAACCGGTCGGGTAAGGTCATATTTTAAAACAACAATGGTTTCGTAAACGGTAAAGCCGCGTTTCAGGAAATAACTCTGCTCCGCAAGATTGTCAGGGTCAACATACTGATTCAGCACAATCCGTTTCTCCGGATGCTGTGCCTTTATCTCCCGTGACCGGGCAAGCAGCGTATTCATCAGGGCATCCTTAACAGCTTCATCCTCGTCTCCGCCGGCAAAGCTGATCTCACCGGTGAGATAGCGGATAAACCAGGGATCATCATCATGCCCGGCTGCGTGAAACGTATCATGGTACGTCAAATGGGCGATAGCGAGCGCTTCGTTATCTTTTGCAGCCAGAAACATGTTCTTCTGCTCAAAATCACCGTGATACAGGTAATACATATGCAGCGCAAAGCCAAAACCTGCAACCTTCTCTTCGTCTCCGTCATTCACATTCCGAATGATCCAATCTCCCAACAAACATCGTCCCCCGTCCGCCCCACTCATCAAGCCGCGCAGGCAGAAATTTATTTTTGGTAATTATACCCTTTAAATAGTGGATAAGCTTATTGAAAAATGCAAGGTAAAAGTTGAGTATAACTAATCTGAACATGGAGTTCAGGCCGGAATTCTGCAATGATAAAGTTGCATCTATTCCCGTTCAATTGATTGTAACAACAAATTTTGCTGTTAACGGGTATCGGCCAATTATTGTGTTATAATCACTCTGATTTATTCGTTTTCAACATGGTAACGTACAACAGAACAAACAGAAACAGGTGATGAAATGTTTGAGCTTAAGTGGCTGTGGCAGAACCTGCAGGGAAACCGGGCAAGGTATATTCTGGCACTCTGCCTCTCGGTGGTGGGTTCCGCACTTACCATTGTCAACCCGTACATCAGTCAGCGCATTGTCGACACTTTTATAGCCGGCGATAATGCAGTCCAGAATCTGACCGATAAGCGCGGACTTCTGATAGCACTCTGTCTGGGCATGATCGGCTTTTCGCTGCTGCGTACCGGTCTGGCCTATCTGACAACGATGCAGTATGAGCGTTCCTCGCAGAACATGATGTACAACATCCGTATTTATCTGTACAACAAAATCCAGGGGCAGGACCGTGAGTACTACGACCGCAACCGTACCGGTGACCTTATGACCAAAATGACCGGTGACCTGGATATGGTGCGGCACTCGATGGCGTGGATTTTCAAGACGATTATCGAGTCGGTGACGATTTTTGCAGCCGCTGTCATTTACTTCTTTACCATTGATGCGGTATTGACCTTATGGATGCTGGTCCTGGCACCGCCGATTTTTATTGTGGCCTACATATTTGCTAAACGCGTCCGCCCGATGTATATTGACCTGCGCGAACGGCTGTCCCAGCTGAATACGACCACACAGGAAAACATCTCCGGGAACCGTGTCGTCAAAGCATTCGCCCGCGAGGCATTCGAGATTGAGAAATTTACAGACAAGAATGTGAACTATTCAACGGCCAACAAAAAGGCTGCACTCGTCTGGCTTGATTATTTCCCGTATCTGGAGAGCTTTGCCCAGGCGTTCAACGTTATCCTGATGCTGGCCGGCGGCCTGTTCCTCATGGACGGAAGAATTACCTTCGGTGAGTTCGCCGCCTTTACTTCACTGATCTGGGCGATCTCAAACCCGATGCGCAATATCGGTATTATCATTAATGATATTCAGCGGTTTTTTGCGAGCTTGTCCAAAATCGTCGATATCTACTACGCCAAGCCTTCGATTGCCAATGAGCATAACCCTGTGCAGAAGCGCCGGTACGAAGGCCGCATTGAATTCCAGAATGTCCGTTTTAAATATGACAGCGCTCTCGTCCTTGATGATGTCAGCTTTACTGTTGAGCCTGGTGAAACCGTCGCTATCATGGGTTCAACCGGTGCGGGCAAGACCACCATCATCAATCTGATCCCCCGTTTCTATGAGGCAACCTCAGGCAAGGTGCTGGTGGACGGCGTGGATGTACGCAATCTGGAGCTTGATGAGCTGCGGGGCAATATCGGAATGGCTACCCAGGATGTATTGCTGTTCTCGGATACGATAGACGGCAACATTGCTTACGGCGATCCCGATCTGCCCGAAGAGGATGCGATGGAATATGCCCGGAAGGCTGCAGCCCACGACTTTATTACCAAAATGCCGGAAGGCTACGATACGGTAGTCGGTGAGCGCGGCGTCGGTCTGTCCGGCGGGCAGAAGCAGCGTATTGCGCTGGCGCGGGCACTCGCTGTGCACCGGCCGATTCTGATTCTTGATGATACGACCTCTGCGGTCGATCTGGAGACAGAGGAGCACATCCAGCGCAGTCTGCGTGAGCTGGATTATCCTTGCACGAAGATCATTATTGCCCAGCGGGTATCCACTACCTGTGAAGCGGACCGGATTCTGATTATTGACCGCGGCCGCCTGATTGAAGAAGGCACCCATGCCGAGCTGTTGGCCAAACGGGGTTACTATTACGATGTATTTATGCTGCAAAACGAAGGTATTGGAAGGCAGGTGAGCCAGAGTGGCAAGGAATAGATTTGACGTCGATGAGAATCTGGAGTCGCCGTTTAATATTAAGCATTTCCGGCGGGCCATGATCTATATCAGACGTAAAAAGAAACCGATGATTCTCGCATTCATTCTGAGCGCTTTGTCAGCAGCTATCTCCCTGTCCGCACCGCTGATTATGCAGCATGTCGTTGACGTGACCATCCCGGCCAAAGCCAAGGGTGCGCTGGTCGGCTGGTCGGCGCTGATGCTCCTGACCATTGTTGTCAGCGTTGTGCTGGCGACGATCCGGTCTCGGATTATGACGAAGGTTGGGCAGGATATCATTTTTGACATCCGGACGGATCTGTTCAAGCATCTGCAGGAGCTGCCGTTCAAGTATTACGATGACCGTCCGCAGGGTAAAATCCTAATCCGGGTAGTCAACTACGTCAATGCCGTTTCCGACGTTCTGTCCAACGGGATTATCAACTTTATTCTGGAGATTGTGAACCTGATCTTCATCGCCGCCTTCATGTTCGCGGTTGATGTCCGGCTCTCGTTCGTTACGCTGGCCGGACTGCCTGTATTCCTCGGCATCATGCTGCTGATCAAAAACAAGCAGCGCCGGGCCTGGCAGGCCGTCTCCAATAAGAGCTCCAATCTGAACGCCTACCTGCAGGAAAGCATCAGCGGGATCGGCGTCACCCAGATGTTCTCACGCGAGCAGCGCAATGAAGGCATCTTCACTAAGCTCGTCGGCAATTTCCGGACGGAATGGATGCGGGCCTTACGGTATAACTCGCTAATCCCGTTCACCGTCGATAATCTGGCTACAACGGTTATGACGCTGATCTATCTGGTCGGCCTGCTGACGCTAAGCCCGCAGGATGTGACCTTCGGGGTCATTCTCGCGATGAGCAGCTACGCAGCCCGCTTCTGGCAGCCGATTCTTAACTTATCCAACCTGTACAACAGCTTCATCAACGCCGTCGCTTATCTGGAGCGGATCTTCGAAACGCTGGATGAGCCGGTTACGGTCAGCGACGTTCCGGGTGCAAAGGCGCTGCCTCCTGCCCGCGGGCAGGTGACCTTCGACGATGTTACCTTCGCCTATGATCCGGGGCTGAACATTCTGGAGAACATTTCCTTTGACGTTAAGGCCGGCGAAAGCGTGGCTCTGGTCGGACCGACCGGTGCCGGTAAAACCACCGTCGTCAATCTGATCTCCCGCTTCTACAATCTAACCGGCGGCCGGATTCTGATCGACGGCGAGGACATTGCCGGGGTGACCATGAAGTCGCTGCGCAGCCAGATGGGCATCATGCTGCAGGACAGCTTTATTTTCTCGGGGACGATCCTCGACAACATCCGTTACGGTAAGCTCGATGCCACCGAGGAGGAAGTAATCGCCGCAGCCAAAACCGTCTGCGCCGATGAATTCATCCGCGAGTTCGAGCAGGGCTACATGACCGAGGTCAACGAGCGCGGCTCCAAGCTCTCGCAGGGACAGCGCCAGCTGATCTCGTTCGCCAGAACGCTGCTGGCTGACCCGCGCATTCTCATCCTGGATGAGGCAACCTCCTCGATCGATGCCAAGACCGAGCGGCTGCTGCAAAAGGGACTGAACGAGCTGCTCAAGGGCCGTACCTCCTTTATCATCGCGCACCGGCTGTCGACCGTGAAAAACTGCGACCGCATTATGTACGTGTCTAACAAAGGCATCGCCGAAAGCGGCTCGCATGAGGAGCTGCTTGCACGCAAGGGCCTTTACCACCGGCTTTACACGGCGCAGAAGATGGAAGCATAGGGTTTACTTTGTAGGTTGTGAGCGGATACTCCCCTTTGTGGGGGTATCCGCTTTTTTGTGTGCATGGGAGGCGATGCTGATGGGATTGGCACGGATTGAGCCGGAATCAAAGGCACCTTTGCCTCTCATTTCGCACATTTAGCCGCCAACGCTCAAATCAAAGGCACTTTTGCCTCTCATTTCGCACATTTGGCCGCCTACGCCGAAATCAAAGGCACTTTTGCCTCTCATTTCGCACATTTAGCCGCCTGCGCCGAAATCAAGGGCACTTTTGCCTCTCATTTCGCGCATTCAACCGCCTACGCCGGAATCAGAGGCACTTTTGCCTCTCATTTCGCACATTTGGCCGCCTGCGCCGAAACCAAAGGCATTTTTGCCTCTCATTTCGCACATTCGGCCGCCTGCGCGGGAATCAAAGGCATTTTTGCCTCTCATTTCGCATATTTGGCCACCTGCGCCGAAACCAAAGGCACTTTTGCCTCTCATTTCGCGTATTCACCCACCTGCGCCGAAACCAAAGGCACTTTTGCCTCTCATTTCGCGTATTCACCCGCCTACGCCGGAATCAAGGGCACTTCTGCCTCTCATTTCGCACATTCGGCCAACTTACCCCAATTCAAAGGCATTTTTGCCTCTCATCTCGCACATTTAGCCGCTTACGCCCAAATCAAAGGCACTTTTGCCTCTCCTTTCGCACATTTGCCCGCCTACGCCGAAATCAAAGGCACTTTTGCCTCTCCTTTCGCACATTTGCCCGCCTACGCCGGAATCAAGGGCACTTTTGCCTCTCATCTCGCACATTTAGCCATCCGCGCCCACTTCTCTTATTACTCTTATTACTCCCACTGCCCTCAGTGCGCACATCCCGCCACCTAAGCGCCATTCCCCCTACCATCCCCCTTTAACCATTCCTTTACACCCCATTCCTTTACTCCTATCCTCTCCTCCAACTCCCCACACCCCCCACCAAAAAACAAGCGCCACCTCCCCAAAAGGGAAGCAGCGCCTGGCTTTTCAGAACCATTTGTATACTAACAACTCTGTACTCTACAACTCTAGTATCTCAACAACCTAATACCCCAACAAACTCTTAGTCTTCGCAAAAATCTCGTTCGCCAGCTCCGTGTAACGCGTGCTGCCGTTAGCCTCTACCTGGGCTTTGTAGCTATCGTAGTTGTCCAGGCTCTCCTGGCCGGTGACGAATTTCAGGGTCATCGTTTTGACGTAATCCATAAGCGGAGTGGAGATGAGCTTCATCTGCTCGCTTTCCTCGGCAGTCGCCATGATCGGCGGAATCAGCTTGCGTGCCTCACGCGTCTCCTGGATCCGGGTCATGAAGTCGCGCTCGCCTTCGGTCATTTTGGACAAGCGGAGCTTCTCCGAGCCGCCGTAAGCGAACATCCCGCCGGCGAAGCCATAATCGACGTTAAGCTGCTTAGGAGCCCCTTCGTTCATACCGTTGTAGTAAATATCCGGGTTCAGCACAACATTGCCATCTGCATCAAGCGTATACGTCTCGTCCTCCACACCCCAGAGGCTCAGCATTTGGCCTTCATTAGAGTACCAGAACCAGTCGATGAAGCGGAGCATTTTGATAAAGCCTTCTTCACCCAGGTCATCCAGCGCATTCTGGCTGATCATAACGCCATTCTCCAGCCGCGAGTTCTCAATCTGCAGCTTGCCTTTTGGGCCGCCCGGCTGGGTAATCATATACAATTCGGCGTTCGGGTCCTGCATCTTGCTCTTGAAGTCAGCCAGTACCTGGTACACGCCGCTGATCGCGTAGGTGTCGCCCTTGAAGAACTTCGCCTGTGCCGCGTCGTCCTCCTGGGTGAACGTTTCCGGGTCCAAGATGCCGTCAGTAACGAGCTTATTGAAATAGCCCACAAAGCTCTTGAAGTCATCGGAGTTATCGGCAAAAGCGAACTGCTGTTTATCCTGGTCAAACGTCAGCCCGTTGGAAATCCCCCAGCCGGCGGTCACGCCATACTGCACAGCAGCGATATTCAGGGCAGACTCACCCTTGAACTGGTCAGAGATAACGTATGGAGAGCCGGTGAATTCTTTTACCTTTTTCAGAGCTGCAGCAAATTCCTCATACGTCCAGTTGCCCTGCTCACCTTCTACATCTACTCCGGCCGCCTCAAAAACATCCTTACGGATAATGTAGGAGTACCCGCCGCCCGCAATCTCCCACATGCCCGGAAGCAGATAGTACTTGCCGTCGTCACGCAGCTTCATCTTCAGGTCCTCTTCCATCCCCCAGTCCTTAACTGCCTTGGAGTAGTTCGGCATGTACTGGACCCAGTCACTAACCGGAACGATCTGGCCGGACGCTACGAAAGCGGATTCATCATAAGTCTTGGGAATGATATACGGAGCATCGCCGCTGTTGACCAGCAGGGATTTCTGATTCTCGTATTCGGTTCTGGCTGTAATGGACAAATCGAAGGTTACATTGGTTTTCTCCTGAATGGCGCTCCACAGTCTCCAGTCCGCTTTATACGGATAGTTCTCATGGTCGCTGTACATCATGGAGTAGCTGACAGGCTCATTGGAGCGGAACGTCTGGTCCTCGCCAAAAGCGTAATCCTCCGCCGCACCCGCTTCCGCATTTGAAGATCCTGCATTCGCCGCCTTTGTTGCTTCCGGCTTATCGCTGTTCGCTGCTCCGTTGTTACCGGATGAACAGGCCGTTGTAAACACAAGCAGCATTGCCATTAATCCCATGCCAACTGATTTCGTGAATTTCATATTGTGCCTCCCCTTTATGGTTCAAGCTTGTATATAACGGAGTGCAGTATGCACATCCGGTTATACCGTTATCCTTTTACAGCCCCGATCATCATGCCCTGTACGAAATATTTTTGGACAAAAGGATAGATACAGATAATCGGCAGTGACGTTAGCACCATAGCTGTAGATTTTACACTTGCGGCAATCTGGCTCGTCTGATCAGAAGTAGCTCCGATTTCCGTCGGACTGATCGCATTATCGATGATCTGTTTCAGATACAAGGCAACAGGCCATTTCTCTTTCGACTGCAGATACAGGGAAGGACCGAACCAGTTGTTCCACATCCCGACCATCACGAACAGCATAATGGTGACGAGAATCGGCTTCGACAGAGGAAGAATAATTCGTGTAAAAATCCCGAATACCCCCAGGCCGTCAACACGCCCCGCCTCCTCCAGCTCACCCGGCAGACCGGCGAAGAACGTCTTCATCAGAATGACATTGAATGCGCTGATCGCTCCCGGAATAACAATGGCCCAGATGGTATCCCGCAGCCCTAGTGTTTTGGCTACCAGAATATAGTTAGGAATCAGTCCGCCGCCGAAATACATCGTAAACAGCACGAAGGGAATAAAAAACTTATTCAGCCGCAGCTTCTCCTTGGAGAGCGGATAGGACATGACTGCGGTTGCAGCCACAGCAATAAAGGTGCCCACTAAGGAATACACAATCGTGTTCCAGTAATATAAGAAAAAGTCCGGCTTGCTAAGAATGACCTGATACGTCTTCGTCGTAAATTCCACCGGAAGAATCGAGACCGAACCCGCATAAATCGCCGCCTCCGAGCTGAAGGACTGGGCCACGAGATAGACGAACGGATACAGGGTAAACAGCACAATCAGAATCATAAAAATACTGTTAATGATGTTAAACAGGCTGAAGGTTCTGCTGCTCTTCATGTTCTCTGCTCCTTTCTACCATAAGCTTGATTTCGTAGTCCGCTTGGACACAGCGTTGGCCGTTGTGACCAGAATCAGCCCGATAATGCCTTCGAACAGGCCGACTGCAGTCGCATAGCTGAAATTACCGCCGGTGATCCCCATCCGGTACACATAGGTGGAGACGACATCTGCCGATTCATAGGTAAGCGGATTGTAGAGTAGCAGGATTTTTTCAAAATTAGAGCTTAAAATGCTGCCGATGTCCAGAATCAGGAGTACCATGACCGTCGGCAGAATGCCGGGAATGGTAACGTGCCTGGCAAGACGCATCCGGTTGGCCCCGTCCATTTTGGCCGCCTCATACAGTGCCGGATCAATGCTGGTCATTGCAGCAAGATAGAGAATCGTTCCCCAGCCCAGCCCCTGCCATACCCCGGACGTAACATAGATCGGTGTGAACCATTCCGGCAGCGAGATGAAGGCGATTTTCTCAAGTCCGAGTGTGGCGAGCAGGCTGTTAACCGGACCGGTTAAGGAGAGAATTTCTTTAATCATCCCCGCGACAATAACCATCGAGATAAAATGGGGCAGATAGGATACGGTCTGGACGAATTTTTTCCATTTGAGCCTGCGGATTTCGTTGAGCAAAAGCGCGAACAGCAGGGTGAGCGGGAATTTCACCACCAGATAACTCACGCTCAGCGTCAGATCGTTGAAGAACGCCCGCCAGAAGGTCGGGTCCTTCATGAACATTTCAAAATAAGTAAAGCCGACCCATTCCGTTCCAAAAATATTCGGCCCGCCCCTGTACTTGCGGAAGGCAATAATATTCCCCAGCATCGGAGCGTACTTAAAGATCAGAAAATAAAGTACGGGAATGACCAGGAACGAATAAAGCTTCCACTCCTGCTTAACATGCTTCCACAGCGGCGTCTGATCTTTCTTCTTAAGCTGCCTGCGGGCTGCCCCACTGATTTGCGGCTGAGCTGCCATTATGCGATCACTTCCTTAATAGAAATTCATCCTGTCCAACATGAATCCGTTTACATCCCGACTGTACCCCGTCCGCCGTCTGTGCAGCAATGTTCATTAAGCAGAATGATGTACGAAACCCGCGATTTGGCGGTTGATATTTTGAATATGATGGATGATTTGGCGAATTCGGCTTGTATGAAGGTAAAAAAAGATGGCCCCGGGCTACCCCGGAGACCATCTTTCTTCTATATAAAAGAGTTTACGCCTGCTCCTGAATCGTTCTGTACTTGCCGGGGGTGATGCCTTCGTATTTCTTGAACACACGGATCAGCGCATGGCTGCTGGCGAAGCCGACGCGGGCCGCCGTCTCGTCAATGCTTACTCCCTCTATGAGCAGTGACTTAGCCGCTTCCACCCGGGTATGGTTGATATAATCATGCAGCCCCATCTCCCCTGTCTGCTCCCGGAACAAGCGGGATACGTACTGCGGGGTCAGCCGGAATTCATCCCCAATCAGGGCGACGCTGAGGTTCTTGTCATTATAATTCTTTTGCACAAAATCAATAATCTTCTCGCTGATGCCGGTGCCGGCCTGACTATTCTGCTTACTCTTGAGCAGCCCGCATACCCGCCCGAAAATATCCATCAGCTCCTGCTCAAACTCCGCCTTGGTGGTGCAAGATAAGAGCCGCTTGAGCGGACGCCATTCCTCCCAGGCGATACCGGCCTGCTCCGAGTCGGGAATGGTTTTGATCATGGTCGTCGCCAGATCCAGCAGCACACACTTGGCCATCTCATGGGAAGCCTCACACTGGAACGCCTGCCCGATCATGTTGCTGATCATCTGCTGCGCCTTGCCGAATTCCTCCGCCTTCAGGAAGTTGATCAGGATCATCTGGTCGTTCACCGTGAAGAAATAGCTGCTCTCGCCGGGCTTAATATCCCCGTACCAGATCAGCGCCCGCTCCCCAAGCATAATCCGGTGCTCCTGCGCCTCCAGCGCCTGCACAAAGGCCTGATGAATCCCGTCCATCCCGCTCAGCAGATTGCTGCCTACTGCAGTGAACCGGAGCTTGTACCGTTCAAGAATGAAGCTGCCGGCCTGCGCCAGATCCTGCTCTAGCTGCTCCTTCCATTGCTCCGTGAACTCCGGATGAACATTTACCACAGCAGCAAGCATTCCGTCCACATCTGTAAAATGGAGCATCACTCCTTCACCCGCCGTATCCTGAACGATATTCGAGACAATGAACTGAGATAAGGCCAGATCGGTCACTCCGTCCTCACTGCTCTCAATATAAAACAACATTACGGCAAAGGTGTCCCCCGTCCAGGACAAATGGTAGGCCTTTGCCAGCTCCGTCAGCGGAACATTGCGGTCCGTCTGCCCCTTCAGCAGCTTTACCAGATAATAATCCTTCAGCACCCGCAGCTGCTGAGCCTGCTTATTGTTCATATCATCGCGCTCGCGGATCGTCTCCAGCACACTGCTGCGGATAAAGGTGTACTCATCCAGATACGCTCCGCTGCGCGGCATCGTATTTCGGGCAAATACGCTTACCAGCTGCCTGATCGGGTCATAATTTTTCCGGGCAAAATAAGTGATTACCACGCCCCCGATCACAAAGCACAGCAGCAGCCCGAGCAGGTTCAAGTTACGGATGGTGCCGACGCGCTCCCAGAATACTTTTGTCGGAAACACACTGATATACTTCCAGCCTGTTGTGTCTGAGGATTCAATGGTAATCATCGATTCCACTTCCTGAAAGGAGCCCGTAAACGTCCCTGTCCCGCGGTCATTCCACTCCCGGTACAGCGGAGGAGCAACTGTATTCCCGCTCGCATTCTGGATCAGGACCTGATTATTCGTATCCATAATGAACACCTGGCCGCGGTCCACCCAGTCGATATTGCCCAGCATAGTCATAATTTTCTCGGCGTTGAGCGCAATAATCAGCGTCCCTGCGGTCTCAGAGCTCCCCTGCTTCGTCAGCGAACGGACATAAGCCGGAGTGTAGACGATATTCCCCTGATTCTCCACAGGCAGCATCACATAGCCGCGCGTCTGCTCTCCGTTAATCAGCTCCTGCCAGCTGTTATAGCTGAACGTATCCGTCTGCAGCTTCATTTCATAGAAGTCCTGCTCCTTCACATAGGTTTCGCTTGAGAGCACCGTCTGCAGCGGCTTGGAGTACAGATAAATGCCCTGTATAAAATCATTCGCCGACAGCAGCTTGTTCAGCTCCTGCTTCATCTCATACACACCGTAAGCGCTTTCCGTTTTGGATGAGATTAATTTGCGCACATCCGGATGGATGGCCAGCTGGGCCGCCAGGCTCTCCGTCTGCAGCAGCTCGCCGTCTACAATGTATCTGACCTGCTGCAGCATCGCGCCGCTGGCCAGTACGATCTCGCGCTTGACGATCTCCCGGGTCTGGCCGTATATGATTAAACTGAGTATGACCGGTATACATAGAATCACAGCATACGAAACAAATAGTCGGTAAGCTACACTCCGCGTGAATTTTCCCCGCATCCAAGCCAATACTGATCCCCTGCCTCATTGTTCTTTTTGTACAGCTACTCTTTTTGTACATTACCAATGATAGCACGATCCTTGCGCAGGGTTGATGTACAAATTGAACCTGCATGTTCAATTTGTGTATTGCGGGGGAAATCCGGTAGTTCTGTGCGGATTGCTTAATTCTGTCCGCCTTGTCCGCCACCTCTATCCATGCCCTGCCCGCCGCTGCGTCTCATCCCGCCGTTCATCCCGGGGAACCCGCCATCTGTGCCGCGGTCGCCGCCAAAACCCGGTCCCCCGTTCATCCGCGAGCCTGAGCCGCTGCCGTTACTGGAGATTGTCTGGGACGAAATAGCATCGCACGAAGTCAGCACCATAGAGCAGCCGAGTACAGCTATGATTAGAGCGGCATAACGTCTGGTCCGCATTCTTCATCTCCTCCTTCCGGCAAAGTAGTCATACACATCCTTAAAGCCCATGTATGAGAACACGATCAGCAGCGGATACACCGGGAAAATATAACGCGCCTTAATCTCCCACAGCAGATAAAATCCGATAAACCCGAGCAGAACCAGCACCAGCGGAGTTTCACCGTAGCGTCCAGCCCTGATACTGCCGATCAGCCGGACCATAATGCCGCCGTACATCAGCAGATTCAGCACATACATCATCCACAGCAATCCGCTCCGGTAGCCGGAATCTCCTTTAAAAAGATCAGTAGCAGCGTTTGTATAGCTATAGCGGTCCATGACCATGCCAACCATTCTCCCTCTGTCGCCGGAGGAGCTGTCATTGCCAATTCCGTAGCGCTCCATCTGGTAGGTTCCTTCCGTCCAGGTCCAGATCAGCTTTTTATAATACATTTTCACCAGATCACCTGTGCTTGCGTCCGCCAGCTTATTATTAATTTCCTCTTTAAACAGCTCAGTACTTGCCGCCTTATTGTAATCAGCATCCTGCTGGTAAATCGTATAGCTCTCCCGGTTGTCCCAGAAGCCGAACGTCTCCAGATTGATGCCCATATTCAGCCACATGTAGACCGGTGCGGAATTGGTATTGACGGATTCATCCACTACACCTGTTGCCTGCAGCGCCGCATTTTGCGTCCAGCCTGGTACATTAAACAGCGCACCCGTAATGAACAGCGCCGCCAGCGTCTTCCGCACACCCAGCTTACGAATGCCCAGCAGCAGGCTAATCAGTACCGCAATCAGGACAATAACGCCGACGCTCCGGAAATAGTTCCCGATGGCCAGCAGGACTGCTGCAAACAGAATGTCCTTTAAGGATTTTCTTTTCATAAATCTCACAGCAAAATATAGAGTGCCCGTCAGAAAAGCTGTAGCAATCACATCATTGTAAATAAAATTGCTCATGAACAGGGCCGGCAGATAGGCTGCCGCAAACACCAGAACCCCGTAATCATGCTCCCGGGACTTTTCGTTAAGCTCTTTATACAGCAGGTAAATCATTAACGTCGTTAAGAGCGTGAACAGAATATTAAATATTTTAATCGTCAGGTAATTATCCGGAAAAAGGTACAGCAGCGTCTTTAAGTATAGTACCGTCGAAAAGTTAAACGGGAACATATGCAGATACCCGCCCGTCTCAAAGGACGAATAATCGCTGCGGTAGAGCATATCGAGCGCCAGATTAAGCACCGTCTCGGAATCATCCGTCGGCAGACGGGGAAACAGGAAGATAATAGCTACATGAAGGGCAAAAGACACCGCCAGAACGGCGGGAATAACAATGCGTCTGCTGAACCTGTTGAGCTTCAGGCTTATTGTATAGAGCGCGGCGCTTATTGCCAGCATCAGAACGATGACCAGAATGAACAGGCCAAGCTGCTGTTTCTCAAGCACCGGTGTATCGCCATACACGAAATAACTGTACTTTGCCCTGATAAAAAACGAGGACGCAATGAACAGCCCGATGAACAAGCTAAGCATGATATATAGTGATTTATGAATACCCCTGGCCATGGAGAGCCTCCTCTTAAGGCAATATGATAACCGGAGTATACATAATGAAGCTGAACGTTAGATGAAGATGATGTTCTATTTAAAAAGTGAATCTTTTTACGGACTCAATTAACTGTGACGCAAGCTCAGACTGCTGCTCCATCGATACTGCCGCTTCATTCATCACCGCGCTAATATCGGCTAGGCTGGCATTAATCTCGGCCGTATACGCAGAGGCGTTCCCGGAGGTATCTACAACCGTATCTATCACCTTACTGATCTCCTTAATAGAAGTATTCATTAGGCCGGCAGCTCCGTTCACTTCCGTCGAAATCCGGTGGATC
Organism: Paenibacillus sp. FSL R7-0273; assembly: GCF_000758625.1. Taxonomy (NCBI): domain Bacteria; kingdom Bacillati; phylum Bacillota; class Bacilli; order Caryophanales; family Paenibacillaceae; genus Paenibacillus; species Paenibacillus sp. FSL R7-0273. The sequence continues at coordinate 772,107 of NZ_CP009283.1, read as the reverse complement.
AGCGCCGCGTCCGACTGGTATTGGCGGCCGGTCTGCAGCAGAAGCTCATAATCCGCTTTTACATTATGGTCAATGTACTCCAGCACATCCTGGGAGCTGCGCGACAGATGATCGAACACCTCTCTTACCTGCGCCACAAGCTCCTCAATTCCCGAAATGGCCTGAGCGGACTGATCTGCCAGCTTCTTCACTTCTCCTGCAACCACCTCAAACCCTCTGCCCTGCTCACCCGCTCTGGCTGCCTCAATCGATGCATTCAGGGCCAGCAGATGGGTCTGTGACGAGATTGCCTTGACGCTGTGGGAGATGACACTGATCTCTTCAACAATTGCGCCGGCTGCGATGGCTTGAAGAATATTGTCCTGCTTTTCCCTGTAGGTCCGGTCGGCCTGCTCTAGAGACGCACTGACCTGCCGGCTCATTTGTAAAGCACGGTTTTCCATTTCATCCGCTGAGCTTAAAGCCGAGCCGGCACTTACCAGCAGCAAACGGTTTTGCTCATGGAGCTGCTCGAAGGAGCTATTCGCTTCCCGGGTGGAGTGCAGCAGACTTGCAGCATCGTCCGCGAGAGTCGATGAAGTAGTATGTATGGTGTTCATGCCGGCCGAAGAATTCCGGGCCGACTCCATTAGCTCATAGCTGGCCGAATTGATGTTGCCTGAAATATCTGCAATTCCGGAGACCAGGGATTTGATATGGGCAGCGCTTTTATCGAGTGAATGGCCGAGTCTGCTGATCTCATCATTGCCGCCAAACTTAAGCTCCCCCGACAGAACGCCTTCCCCCAACTGCTCGGTGTACCCCAGTACCTTTTTCAGCCGATTCAAGACCAGCCTATCGTATACAAACACAATAATGAAAACAGAGATCAGAATACTGAGTCCCGATGAGACCAGGAAGCCGACGTTTCCTTCGATATATCTGGAGTCCCCTCCGACGATCTCAATGACCTCTCCGCTTCGGTCCAGCAGATAATTCACAGCCTGTCCGATATTCGTGCTCAGCACCTGCACAATCACAATCGCCAGCACCAGCTTGAACTTAATAGAGTTAACAGTAGCATTCAACAACCGGTTCTTAATGCCCATAAGCCTCTCCCCCGCAAGAAATAATACCTATACCATACCCCAGCCGGATTAACTGAACATAAACAAGCGGGGCTTTGGGCGCTGATTGTTGGGGTGGCGGGGTGCAGGGGTGTGGCGGGTGTGGCGGGGGGACGGAGTTCACGGGAATGCAGAGTGACGGGGGTGGCGGGGGGACAGAGTTCGCGTGGGACGGGTTGCGTGGGACGGAGTTGCGTGGGGCAAGCCGACTGGGGGCAAAAGGTACAGTTATATCTATTAATGGTGTTAATGGAGCTAAACCGGACATACTGGTGTCACTGCTATATGGTATAACGGAGTTAAAGATACAGGGAGGGATATGGATAATATGGCAAGCTATGAATATGGCTCCAAGCAGGAGCTGCTGGACACGATCCATACTAACTACATATTGTTTGATGCTGAATTTACAGGGATCAGCGACCGTTACAGGAACACTCGGATATCTGAAGTAGATAAAACACCGGGAGAAATCATCGCCTACCAGCTGGGCTGGCTGCATCTCGTAATGGGCTGGGACAAGGCAGAGCTTGCGGGACAGAGTGTGCCGATGCCGTCTACAGATTATAAATGGAACCAGCTGGGCGGATTGTACCAGTCCTTTTATAAAGAGTATGAGAGCTATACGCTTACTGATTTGCGGGGAATGCTTCGTCAGGTGGAGCAGGAATGGCTGATCTGGGTAGGCGGCTTGACGGAGGAAGAGCTGTTTACTCAGGAAATTCGCGCCTGGACAGGCAGCAAGGACAACTGGCCGATGGCCCGCTGGATTCACATTAACTCGGCAGCTCCGTTCAAAACCTTCCGGGCAAAGATCCGGAAGTGGAAAAAGCACGTTCCGGCGGAGTGAGCACGGGCGGAGTCGCGGAGTGGTAGACGGGCTAGCAGCAGAGCTGGCGCGTTTTAGCGAGGAACGTGTGTGCAAACTGCCGTTCCGCCTCATATGGGCGGAATCAGAGGCACTTTTGCCTTTGATTTTGCCATTTCGCCTCATGCAGGCGGAATCAGAGGCATTTTTGCCTTTGATTTTGCCGTTCCGCCTCATGCTGGCGGAATCAGAGGCATTTTTGCCTTTGATTTTGCCATTTCGCCTTATACGGGCGGAATCAGAGGCATTTTTGCCCTTGATTTTGCCATTCCGCCTCATGCTGGCGGAATCAGAGACATTTTGCTGTTGATTCTCCCGTTCCGCCTCATATGGGCGGAATCAGAGGCACTTTTGCCTTTGATTTTGCCATTTCGCCTCATGCAGGCCGGAATCAGAGGCATTTTTGCCTTTGATTCCGCCATTTCGCCTCATACGGGCGGAATCAGAGGCACTTTTGCCTTTCATTCTGCCGTTCTGCCTCATGCGAGCGGAATCAGAGGCATTTTTCCCTTTGATTTTGCCGTTCCGCATCATACGAGCGGAATCAAAGGCACGTTTGCCCTTCATTCTGCCGTTCCGCCTCATACGGGCGGAATCAGAGGCATTTCTGCCCTTCATTCCTCCGTTCCGCCTCATGCGAGCGGAATCAAAGGCATTGTTGCTCTTGATTCCGCCGTTCCGCCTCATATGCGCAACAACTCCAAGCCCCTCCTCCTCCAGGTACTCATGCGCGAACCTCCTCACTTTGTTCATTATAGTAACAGCTACTCCCAGTTAACAATATGGTAGAATATTGAAAACAAATAACGGAGTGGTGATTTGTACACAAAGCAAGAATACACAGTGCAAGATTACATTCTAATGGCGCAGGCCGCGCTGGAGCAATATGATTTTCCGGGCGGCGGACTGGATTACTTGGGCAAAAGCGACAGTGTCACTTTTCGGGTCCGTACTCTTGCAGAGAACCCGGACATACTGCTAAAGCTGCATTACTCCGGGGGCGAAAGAAGAACCAGTGCCAGCATCGAATCAGAGCTCATCTGGCTGGAGGCCCTATCCCGCGACACCAGACTAACCCTCCCCACACCGGTAAAAAACCGGAAGCATGAGCTGGTCACCGTTATCGCTTACGGAACATTGGAACACCTTAATGTCACCTGCTGCCGCTGGGTAAAAGGTGACCTCCTTGACCGGGAGCCGAGCCCGGAAGAAGTAACGCAGCTGGCAGAGCTCATGTCGGCGCTGCATCAGCACGCGAAGCAATGGGAACCACCAGCCGGCTTCGTCCGTCCAGTCTATCACCGTGAGAATCTGCTGTCCTCGCTTGCACAATTACAGAGTCAGCTCCCGTCTGGCCTTTTCTCCACAGCGCAATTCAACTCACTGGAATCAGCGGCCAACAGGATTGCGGAGGTCATCGAACAGCAGCCATTAACAAGGGATAACTATGGCATCATTCACTCCGATCTGCATGAGAGCAACTACGTGTTCTGTGACGGTGAGCCGAGACCGATTGATTTTTCCGGCTGCGGATATGGCTTCTACCTGTTTGATGTTGCGGAAACCTTCCTGCACTTATCGCCCGTTAACCGCCGTACCTTCCTTTCTGCCTATGCCCGCCACAACGGGCTGCCGCCGGAGTATGAGCACTTACTGGAGAGCTATTTTATCTGGGCTATTCTCAGAAACTTTGCATTTCTCTCCGCTAATCCAGTGGAGCATGAAGAGCTGTCCAGAACCATCCCTTATGTAATTGAACACTTCTGCAATAAGTATCTGAACGGGGAACCCTTCCTATTGAACTAAAAAAGGAGCTGCATATTCATGCTTGTTACGCCTACCCTGCATTTTTACGGACAATGTGAAGAGGCCATTAACCTATATCAAAAAGCCTTCGGCCTGCAGATCAAATCCCTCCTGCATTATGCTGACGCAGATCCGCACGACTGGGATTTCAGCATAACGGCAACGCAGCAAAGCTACGTTTATCACGCAGAGGCTTACATCGGCACTCAGCGTATTATGCTCGCGGATGAAATTGGGCCGGAGGCCTCAGGCAACCCCAATCTTGTCTTGACTATTACCTTTGAAACAGATGATCTGGTAAAAGAAGCCTATGAGGCTCTCAAGGAAGGCGGGAGCATCATCCAGCCTTTGCGCACAACGACATACAGCTCCTCTATGGCTTCCGTGGTGGACAGGTTTGGCTTCCGCTGGGGATTAATGACAGAGAATTAAGAACAAGAGGGCGGGTTACCGCCCCCTTCATTAAAGCTTAGACAGCTCGTCCAAAAACGCCGGCTTATTGAAATATTGCTCCTGCAGCGGCAGTTTCATAAATATACTGGCTGTATATTTGCTCCACTTCCGTTTGATACACTCCCGATAGCCGCGCCGCGTACTCTTCTATCGCACTCGGATTGGCTTGTACGTAAGCTAGTATCTCTGCAAGATCATTTTTATCCGAGATCAGCTGTAAATAGACCTCACAGGTAGACCATGTGTCCGAAAGTTTGAGCTCTGCAAGAATGCTGCGGTAGAAATCCTCCTTATTCCCTTCAGACAATGCTTCAAGCTCAGCGTAATATTCATAGTCCCCATCCAGCAAAAGCTCTTTAGCCAGCTGCCTCTGCTCTTTCCTTTAGCGACAGCGCCTTATAAGCTGCATATCGCGCCTTTTTAAAGTCGGATCTGTCTCCCCATTCTCCTTGCTCTGCCAGCTGGATGGCACGCCCGTAGTCGCCAGCCTCCATGCTTTTCTGAATCGCCAATGCTCTGAATGAACTCATATGTAGATGTTCCTGCATAAACTTATCCGCTTCTTCAGCTGAGCTATATTTATCGATAAGCTCAAACTGAATTCTCTGCAACGCCTCATTTAAATACTCCCTATACCTCTCACCAGTAGTAGCTGTAATCCGCTCGCCGATAGCCGCCAGCAATTGCTCTCTGCGCTTCTTCTCATCAGCAAATACCGTACATATCCGCAGCAGAGTAACCGGATAATCATCCCAGCCGTCAAATACAGCATTTTGGCTCATCTTAATCAGGCGTGTTAAAAAATGCTTCCGCACGGACTCATCCGCCGTCTGCTGACCCTCAGCAAGCCCGTCAATCTGATCCAACACCTCATCCACCAGCGCCCCGATCTCGCCGTCCGAGTCATCCGCATACTGAAACGCCTCTACTCCTTCTTCCAGTACCAGTAAGGCCATTTCCAGCTTCACTGTATCCTCGCCCACACTATCCTTACTATCCAGCAAAGCCATTAGATCTGCTGCGAAGCTGCTTGTCTCCCGGTAAGGGATGAAGCCCTCCCGGCCTGTGTATTGCTTAACGATCGTTTTTAAAAGCTTTTGGAAGGTTTTAAGCAGGCGCGGCTGATCCTCAGTACCATATTTTAAAAGAAGCTTATTCTTAAACACCTCATCTTGCCCGGCAGCCTCAGCAATAATAGCAATCAGTTCTTCTTTGGACAATTCTCTCAGCACTTCTTCTAGCTTGCGCTGGTTCGCCATAGCTGTTAACACCTTTATCATTTAATGACATCATTCAGCAACGTTATTACCTTCTCTTTTTCGTTTTTGTTTATGGTTATCTTCTTGCTATTAAGCCAATTGCGTTTTAGTTTAAACCTGACTATTACAGAATTGCCCTCATCTTTAACGGACACTTTCTCTGTCTGCTCCCATCTCCACATACCATCTCTCGTTAAAATGCCCTGATCATAAATCTCAATTTTACTGAGCGCTCTTACCAAATAAACAGGTGCCAACAGGATTAAATACATCGGCCAAAACAGAAACATCAGCTCTATACCGCCCTCTGCTCCATAGAAGCGGATCACTTGAAATAATCCGACAGCTAAAAATACTATTCCAAAAATGACGTCAAAAGCAAACTTTGCATCCCTGATGACCAGCTGACTGTCACCCATTGTCTTCCGGCTTGCTTTTCTTCGTATGATTACAGTTATACACCAGATTACTACAATAAGAGCTACTATAACAGGAACAGCCATAAGCACTTCAAAAGTCATGATTGATTCTCCTCTTGTTTCAATTACGCCATACATACAAATTCCCCTTATAGCCGAAGAAACCCTTCCTGCTAGGGAAGGGCCTCCTCTCATATCTTACTACTTTTATTTCACCAACGGAACAAACACCGAAGCCGCATTAGCCTGCCGGAACCGGGCGATGACCTGCCTGCTCCAGTCGCGCTGGTACTCGGGGTGCTCAGACAGATACAGCTCCTCCAGGTGATTGAACGCAGCATCATAAGGAATACCAGGATTATCACCGTTCACCTCAAGCTGGCTGATGTGCAGATAGATGCCGCCCGGCAGTGTTATCTTTTCTACACAATCCGGTAATCCGGCAAACGAGCTGACTCTTGTTCCGAAGCAGGAATTGTATTTCCCCTCCTGACCACTGTCCACTGCAAACCCGTAGTAATCATGCAGATAATATTTTGCTGCTTCAGTGGCAAATACCTGATCCTGCACGTCAAAATACTTCGTAATCACAAACTCCCCGCTATCCGGCAAAGTCATACTGCAGGCGATCTTCATCTCTGGGAGAGTAACCGCCTTAAAACGCAGGGAGGCGTAGCGCTCAGCAACCGTCTGTGCCAGCATAACCGGTTCATATTTGGTCAGAATCTCTCCCGCACTGTCATATGTATTGAACCCGCAGCCCGCAGGATTATATACATAGCTGGTAGCATTGCGGAAATCCCCCACAAAGTACTCATCCGCATGCATACGCTCACCGTACCCAAGCTGCCCTTCCTGCCCGCCCTCATTAATCAGGACCTTGGCATACCGGCAGGCCGGCACTGTAAGCGTCTCCGTATACTCCGGCAGATAATCAGGCAGGTCCTCCAGACTGTCCACCTCATAGCCCACAAGCACCTTATAGTTCCCGTCACCTTTAACCTCTGTCCGCACTGTAACAACATTGTCCCCGCCTTGGAGTCTGCTGCTGATTATGCCGGAGAGCAGCGCCATATCTCCTTCCGTTATCAGCTTTTTCGTATAATAGTAGTCATTCAGAATACAGCCCGCCTGCCCGAATCCGGAAAATCCCCCGTAGCCCCGGCTTTCGAACGTCACCGGCAGCGCAAGCCCGACAATCTTCATCTCCGGCCTATCCACAATCGCGCATAGCTCAGTAACCTGCTCCACAAGCACTTCATTTGAATGCTCCATCTGGCTCATCTCCTCCACCATTCTCAGGATTGCCGGCTTAACCCGGGGGCTGTAGCCTTCCGAGGCCTGCTGCAGCAGGTCCTTTTTTCTTAGACTCATGAGTGTTCCAGCTCCTTTCATACCTCAATTGTATATACAATCAGGCCTGCGGTATTATCGGTTTATAACAGCTTCCAGCCTGATCCATACCTTCATCTGTATCTTCTCCGGGTCATGACTGCCGTTTGTCTTATATGTAGTAAAAGCGGGCGTCTTCCCCCTGCCCCATCCGTTTTCTCTGATCCAGCTGTCCAGCAATTCCCCAAACACCCTGCTGTCGCTGCAGCAGCTGCTCTCTAATACAGCATATTGGCCTGCGGGAAGCTGGACAAGCTCAAGCCCGCAATCCTCCGGCAGCACGTGAGCTAATTTCAACCGTACACCACACGTATAGCTCAGACCATTGTGAGATACGTAGAATTCTATGTTTTTTCTTATCGCACCGGGATTATGGAGGGATAAGTAGGTGATTACCGCTGCAGCTGCCTGTTCCTCGGCGTCCTCTCCCAAGCGGCTGGCGGCCAGAAACAGCCGTTCATCGCAATACTCCACGCGGATACTGTTGTAATCCGGCCGCTTGACCACCGGAAGGTACAAAACCAGCCTGTTCACGGCACCTCTCTTACAAATATACTCTTCAAAGTAACCGCCCTCAGCCTGCTTGAACATACTTACTCTCAGCCACTCCCCGTAAAGGTAGTTCCAGGCCGACGTAATCTCAGCTTCATTGTTGTTGACCGTTATTTTGGCAAAAGTGCGGGTAAACTCCGGATGAACAGCTGCTTCCAGAAAAACACTGCCAGCAAAGCGGTCTATTAGCTCATAATCGTATTCTACAGCGAGCTTATAACAGAACTCTCCGCTGCGCGGCTGTCCGCCCCTGCCAAAGATTCTTCCTGTATATCCCGGTAAAAGAGCGCTCAGTGCGTGTATTGCCCGGTGTTCAATGCCATCAGATTCAGGATAATAAAAAGCAGTATGCAGAGTCTTGGGGATAGTGTTTGTAGTAACCGTTACCTGCCTTACAGGCTGGCTGTCATATGCGGGGAAGTAGTAGCAGGCATCGCTCTTCTGGTATTCTAGCGGAGTCATAGCTGTGGCGGATTTCACATATTTGCACAAGGCTTGCTGGGAGCTGTAGCCGCAGGCATAGGCAATCTCGGCCAGCGGCAGCTCTGCTGCTCTAATCAGGGCAAGGGCAACCGACAGCCGGCGTTTGCGGATGTACTCCTTTACCGAATGCCCGGTGTAGGTGTAGCAGTCCCGGTAGAGCTGCATGAGCGAGGTGTATCCGGCCTGTGCCGCCAGCTCAAGGCTGAGCTCGCTATGCAGGTGTTCTTCTATGTAAGCGATGGATTGTTTAAAGCGGGACACCTTGTCCATTGTTATCCTCCATTGGATAGGGGAATGGGTGCGTAGCATAACTATAGTATATATTCTATTATAAATAGCAGAAAATGTACGGCAAAACTCTCATTTACAAATGTAATTTTCTGGTATATATTAAAGGCAATATCCATTCTGCTTTGGAAGGTTTTTAGTTTACATCGGATAAACTACCAAAACATTTCATTTGAGAGGATGAACAATGGTATGAAAAAAATGCTTACCGCAGTACTTGTCTTCGTTATGGGCCTGTCAATGAGCTTTGGTCTAACCGCGTCTGCTAACCCTGTCACCGTAAACTATGGATACAGCTTTAACCATTCCCTTTCCTCAGGCCAAACCTACACTTACAATCTCCCTAACGCCAGAACATCCGGTACAAGCGTGAAGATTACAACATCCGTTGCAAACGTACTCCGTCTGCACTACTACTGGAGCTATAACAATGCACTGGTTGACCTTGGCACAGCTATTGTAAACAAGACTAATTACAGCGGCGGTGCTAGCTATTACCAAACCGGCACGCTGGTCACTGTAGTAGAACGCGTTCCCGGATCAACGACTCCTTATCCTGTAATCGCCTACACGATTAGCTTTAATTAAACAGTCTGGATCAAAGCTGCTATAACTTGTGTTACAGACCGCCTTTGGCGGTCTTTTTAGTATTGTGTCTGCTTATCCGTTTAGACTCCATACAATCAGCTTTAACCTTGTACAAACACATAAGTCCCCTCATCAGACAGCTCATCCGAGTAGGCAAAGTTCAGCCCTGTATACTCCTTAATCTCCTCCACGCGGCTGATCTGCCGCTCGGCCATGAAGCGGACCATTTCGCCCCGGGCCATTTTGGCGAAGGTGGCTTTTTCGGTTATTTTCCCGTTTACTTCTTGTCCGAACACGCATGTGACCATACGAACGTTCTCGCCCAGATACGGAGAGATACACTTGCTGTACTCCTTGGAGGCCAGGTTCACGATGCAGTCGGTTTCGGCAAACAGCTGGTCCGCCAGCTTCCGGTTCCAGAACTTGTACAATGAGCTATAGCCGGGTCCGGCGAGCTTGGCCTGCATCTCCAGCCGGTAAGGAGCAACGCCGTCGAACGGACGCAGCATCCCGTAGAACCCGGAGAGAATCCGCAGATGCTCCTGCAGATATTCCAGCTCCTCCGTCTGCAGCACGCCCGGCGCCATGTACTGGTATTGCAGACCTTCGTAGGCGAACACCGCCGGCGTAAGATTCCGCTCCAGATTCATATGGGTAATGCGCTCCACATTCTGCGCGGCAATGTCGTCATTGCATTTCCAGATCTTTTTTAACTCATCATAATTCAATTTCTGTAATGCTGCTAACAGTGTCTCTGACTCGCTGATGAACTGCGGCAGCTGACGCTCCGCGAATACATCCGTGTCGATCTTCATCTTCTTGGCAGGTGAAATAATGATTCTCATGCTACTCTCTTTTCTAGCCCAATGGCGGGAATAATGTACTCTTATCCTATCATATTTTGCGTTCAGCAGCTCTTATCCCCGTCTGCCACACAGCAAAAAAGCCCAAGCATACGGCAGAACGCCGCAGGCTTGAGCTTTGTAATCCTATTAATATTATCCGATCGTTTTAATCACAGTATCATAAGGAGCGAGTTCCAGCGTCTGCACGCCGAATTCCGTCTCAACCGAGGTCTTCTGCGTCTCCGAGCTGTTGTTGATCACAACGAGAATCTTGCTCTCCGGATAGTAAGCGCACTCTGTGTAGAGGTTATCCGTGATGTACTTGCTGTCATCCAGCTCGCCGCCCGCATAACGGATCAGGTTGAGCAGCAGTCTTGTATTCTCCAGGTTGAACTCGAAGGAAGGCAGGTAGATCCCTTTTCCTTTGCCAAAAGCGTTCGAGGACAGCGTGATTCTGCCGCCCGATTGCTGCACAACCGAAGCCGCACCATCTGTCAGATAGATGCCCTGCTTCGCTTCGATGGTTGCTCCTTCAGGCAGCAGGCCCAGCTCATCCTTGGCTTCAAAAGCCCACCGGCCATGCACCACTCTGGCACCCGTATCCTCATCCACACCGAGAACATGAGCCATTCTGAAGAACGTGTCATACCCTTCTACTGCAGAAGGCTGGTTCACCCCGATGAATGTACCGCCTTCATATACCCACTTGGTCAGAATATCGACCACTTTGCTGTCGTTCCAGTGCTTGCCGCCGCTCCAGGCAGAACCTGCCGCACCTGCATTGATTACTACATCAACGTTATTCAGTACGCCCTGACGGATGTCCTCGAAGTCGATGAACTGCACTTCCACCGGGGAGCCGGACAATGCTTCATTGATATGAATCAGATCATGCATAAAGGTTTCGTGGAAGTGGCCGGACAGCGTCCAGGATCTCAGCTTGCCCCAGCTGTGCAGCACCGCTACCTTGGTTTTCACCTGGTAAGGCTTGCCCTTGCTGTGCAGCTCTTTGATCTCTCTGAATTCATCGGCAATCTTCTCGATATAGTCGCAGAAATCCGGATATGGCTCAACCAGATGCAGATAGCCGCCAAGTCCCATACGGTCAATCGGTTCGCGCAGCAGGGCGCGGCGGATGTTGATCCAGTACTTCTTCGCATCCAGTGTAGGGTCTCCGCCCTCCATGAAGGTAGGGGCACCGCCCAGTCCAACCGGGAACAGGTAAGGATGCAGACGGATTTCGTGCGTGTCCACTTTGACGCCGGAGCACATCCGCGCTTCATAGCCGGAGAATACACATTTGATCATGCCGTCGAAGCCAAACTCCTCGAACCGGTCATTGTAAGGCTCCATGCCAACCCAGCTGTCATCATAAAAGACATAGGCCAGCTTGCCGTGACTGTGAACAATATCGATAAGCTGCTTGCTGAAGCCAATGACAAAGTCATTAATGAACTCCATCCAGTCCAGCTTACGCTGCTCGGCCGGAATGTGGCTGACACGGTACTTGCCGCCGTTAACAAAATCTTCAGCGGTCAGGGAATAGCCGTATTTTTTGGCAAACAGATCAAGCGCTCTTGCACTCACGGTAAAATCATATGAACCCCAGTCGGAGAACAGGTGGCGGTTGCGCTCACTGCTGCCCCAGATCCAGGCGAAGTTATAGAACAGGGAAGTAAAGCGGACTACGGTTGTTTCTTTATGCTCCACGCACCATTGTTCCATCCAGTCCAGCATATACTCCTGAGTCTCCGAGTACATCGGGTCGATCTGCATGAGGTGGTCCTTGGTCCAGTTGTTCGTGGTGTGGTTGTACATTGAGATTTCTTCCCAGATGCGGTAAGCCATGAAGCTGACGGTGTATTTATGCCAAGGCGTAATCCCGGTCAGCACCACATTTCCCGATTCACGGTCGTAATTCCACTGCTCACGCGGAAGCTCCTCACCCGTCGTACGGTCAACAACCTGCCAGTATTTGAACGCTTCCTTGGAGTCATTCACTCTGAACTGGTCAGCGAAGAAATCCTCCATCACATAGATGGACAAGTAATCCTGTACCGCTACCTTCGGATTAGTGATCAGGAAGGACTGCTGCAGCTTGTCAGGATTCTGCGACGCCCATTCATTATGGTCACGGATGATACAGATCGTAGAATAGATCCCGTACCCCGCGTTGATAATTTCATCGGACAGCTTGGTGCCGTCACTGTCACGGATCACATCCGCACCCCAGCGTTCAGCCAGCTCCAGTGTCAGCTTTTCATATCCGGATTCGCCCGGCAGTGTAAAAGAGCCCTTAGTATGTTTGGTCAAGTGACTTACCTCCTATTGAATCATATCGGACAGGAAGGCAAGCGCTAAGCCTTGGCCCCAGCCCTGGATCCAGTCTTTTGGAATATTGCAGTAGCCTTCACGGTCCTTCATGACAGCAGTCCCGCCGGATACATTGAGTACACGTCCGTCTTCACTGATGTTCTCGAGAATGCCCTTAAGCGCCTTTTGTACATATTTGGTGTGCAGCGGATTGCCGTTGTTAACCATTGCCGCCGCAATACCTGCAGACGCGGACACTTCCTCATAGGAGCCCTCGTCATTCAGTACCGTGCGCCAGAGGCCGTTCTCAGTCTGGACAAGCTTGAGTGCAGCCAGCTGGTCACGTACCGAGCACTCGATATCCATACACTGCGGGTACAGGTACCATTCATGCAGCAGCGGTTTAACCTGCGACATGGTGTACGCGCCCCAGGCATTCGCTCTGCCCCAGTAGAAGCCGGACATATGATCCTGCTTCACATTGTTGTAGCCGTGATACCAGAAGCCAGTGCTAGGATTTTGCAGATATTTGATATGCCAGTAGTAATTGTTCAGGGCATCGTTGATCAGGGTCTGGTCCTTCAGCTTGCTGCCGACACGCAGCAGGAAGAAGGCCGCCATGAACAGCGTATCCGCCCAAGCCTGCTCAGGAAAATCATTGTTCGCCGATACCGTATGCTGCAGCACGTTGTCTCCGAAGCGGAGCGCGCTATTTTGCAGGTAATCCACCTTGCTCATTACAATATCCCAGTACTTCTGGTTGCCGGTCTCTTCATAGAGTGTAATCAGCATGTGCCCCATCGCACAGGTGTTAACCGTCCAGGTTGGCAGGCCCAGCTCAATATATTCATCTGCCCAGCGGATCAGCGTGTCGAGGTACTCCTTGTTTCCAGTAACCTTGTAGGCTCTCGATACCCCGTAATATGCTACGCCGCAAGGCCAGTCCCAGGTTAAGTCCATAGCCAGTGTCTTCTTGGTTACCTTATCGATAACGCTCAAAATCAGTTCCTTATCATAATCCAGTTGAAGCATGTTGAAATTCCCCTCTCCTTCGCACACGGTCCCCCAATGGCGATTGAGAGCCGTCTGACAGTTTGTAAACGCTTTATGAATTCTATTGTAAGGTGTATAATAGTCATATTCTAAGCATATTCATAGAAAACCTGCGCAATTTCGATCATTTATAATTAATTTCTGTAAAGTTGGGATTTCTATCCCATTCTCTTAACGCCGGCACAATGCTATCATTCTAGCTACCATAGTGTAATTTAATTACTAATCCACATATTGGAACGGGGGCCTTACGGACATGCCCAGAAAAAAGAAGCCCGTCATTGAGTACCGCCACTACAGCCTGCCCATTCAATTCCCTGTCCTGCTGCTGAGCGGGGACCGCTGGAGAATTTCCGACATTAAGTCGGAGCATCTGCATTTTCACAACCATCTGGAAATCGGGATCTGTTACTCGGACAGCGGAATCATGGAGATTAAAGGAGAGGCCGTCCCTTTTAAAGCCGGAGATATCACCTTTCTGCCGCGCTTCCTTCCCCATACCACGTACAGCTCGAAGGATTCGGCCAGCCTGTGGTCCTACCTTTTTTTCTCACCGGAGGAGCTGTTCCAGCATTCCTTCAAAAGCGCTTACAGCAGCTTCGAGCCTAATCTGTGGAGAGTCCAGGGCCGAAATTGTGTGCTGAGCAGGGAGCTGCACCCTAAGGTGTATTATCTGGCCACCTCCATCGTGGAGGAGCTGAAGCAGCAGCGGCCGTATTATCAGGAAAGTGCTTACGGCTTATTGCAATCGCTTTATATCGAGCTGCTGCGGATTTATTCCGCGAATGAGCTGCTGGCCGGACAGGAGAGCGAGCAGGCGCTGAAGGGGGATTTTGTGATCTCTCCGGCGCTGGAGTATATCACGAAGCACTATATGACGCCGATTACGATCGACTTTCTGGCCGAGCTATGCCACCTGAGCACCACCCATTTCCGCAGAAAATTCCACGAAATCATGGGCACCGCGCCGCTGGATTTCCTGACCAGTACACGCATCGAGGAAGCCTGCAAGCAGCTAAAAAGTACGGATGATTCCATCCTCTCCATCTCCGAGCAGGTCGGCTTTCATTCCATCTCCAGCTTTAACCGCTGCTTCTCCCGGCTGATGGGCACCTCGCCCAAAGAGTGGCGTAAGGGTGCACAGTCCGAGGCGCAGTCGGCGAAGGCATCGATCCTGGAGTTTACGGGCTGGGTGTAGTGAGGAATACTGAAGAATAAGCTGATTGCTGATATGCAGGAGGAAATTGCTATCCGGAAGGCAGCGGCGAAATTTTGGGATGAGTCAAAGGGAAGCGACTGAATGATTGCTTGGATAATAGAAGTAATAGTGAAAATAGGACTCGCCTTGCATAACAAGGAGAGTCCTATTTTTGTTTAATATATCCAATCAATTAATCAGCATGCTATACTATTAAAGCAATAGAAAGGCTTTGAGGGCGGCCGGCTAATCTCCCGGAAGGGAGGTGATGCCAGTGGAGGTATACCAAGCATTGACGCTAATGATTTCATTCGCGACTCTGGCCCGCGTTGATTCTATCTTTCCACAAAAAGAAATAGGCCGCCCTGGTCAAAGGTAGCGGTCTATTTCTGGCCTATCCTGTTTCAAGCCTCCGCCCTTAAAAGCGGCTGTTGCAACGGAGAGTCGTGTTCGCGCACGGCTCTCTTTGCATTGTACGCTGTTTCTAAGCCGAGTATACCACAAAGATGGATTGATGTTAACTCCAGTTAACTGAGTTAACCGGTTAACTGAAAGGATGAAACTTTAAAATACAGCCTATCCATACGCCAAGCTCCTGCCTGAATTACAGCTCCTCCGTACTAAGCGTAAACCCTTCAATCACCACGTCCTCATCAACCTCGATCATGATGCAGCGTTTACCCTGGTAATTAACCTGCTTCACATAACGCAGATCCTGCGGGCTGACGGAGATGGTAGCTACCTTGGTTTCGATTTTGATCGATTTGGTGGTGAATTTCGGCATTACGCTGGCTGCCTTCATCTCGTAATTCCGGTCGTCGATGATCGTCTCGAAGGCCCGCTCCACTTTTTCCGCCGTAACATCCTCCACGCCGCTTACCTTCAGAACGCGTTCGACATCCTTAAAATCCAGCGTAGCCGGCTCTTCCTCACCCTGCCCGTCCTCGATAACCTGCTGAATCTGCTCATACACCTGGGCGATGGTGGTTGAATCCAGATGCTCGCCGGCAATCTCCTTCACGATATCCTCGAAATAAGCTCTCTCCTCCATCGCCGTTATAGAAGATTCTGCATTCAGCACCTGCTCGATGAACTGCGGGTCCGGATAATTCGATTTGCCTGTACAGTACAGCACGCGGTTAATATCCGAATAATTATCCGTCACACTCGGATAGAGGAACCCCTGCTCCGGTGAGCTGAGCTTCACAATCGGATCAACGATGACACTATATTTAAATTCCTTCTCTACATAGTCGAACATGAGGTGCTTCCGCTGCTGCTCGGTAGAATTCACGCTGCACAGAATGAACTGGTGTGCGAACGTCTCGTTCTTCTCACTTTCTTCGTTTGCTTCATTTCTGGCTTTGGTCGGCCGGTGGTACTGCCCGCGTACGAAGGTGATTACCGTGTCCTTTTCATACTTGGTATCTGCCAGCATCCGGTCCACCAGCAGCAGCATGAGGTCCTGCCACTCTTCCGGATCCCCTGTGATCAGCCCCTGGTGCAGCATAACCTTGGCCGGCTCCTCCGCTTCATCCTGAAACTTCAGCTCGAACAGCTTGTGGTCCAGCTCACCGGTCAGCAGCTTTTTGAAATTGCCCATGTACAGCTCCTGCTTCTCCCGGTCCACGAGGCCAAACGGCAGGCGCTCCCAGTGATAAATCTCGTTCGTTTCCTTCATCACGTACACGTTCAGAATATCGTACAGGCTCAGCAAATCATGGTCGAGCTTAAACTGCTTGCGGATATGCGCTACTTCTTTTTTATTCATAATGGATTCGGGGCTCCTTCGATTGAATGTCACTTTACCCAGTATAAATGATCAGGAGGAAATTTTCTAAGGCCTTGCAGCATAAAAAAAATACCTGCAGCGTCCCGCCGCAGGCATTCATCCTGAAAATCAATTCCTTTTATAACTGCTCCACATACTGCTTCGCTTCGCCCAGAGACATATCCGAATGCTGGCGCACGAGCTTGATCGCGGCAATGAGCTTCCCGTCCTTCTTCATCTGGCGGACTGTGTCCAGGATCTCTTGCGGGGGAATAGGCCGGACACTTCCGGCTTCTGCTCTGCGCTTCATTTCCGCGGCTGCCCGCAGCTCCTGTTCTGCAGTCAGCGGCGTTTCAGCTGTCGTCTGGATGAACGGAATCTCCCGCTGCGGCCTCATACCAATTATGATGCCCAGCAGCGTTCCAACCACCGAGTACAGCACCAGATATTGTACGAACCGGTACAGATACAGCCAGACCGTGCTAAGCTCCAGCACCTCGCCGTTCTGCTTTAGAATGGTTAGATTATCCGTAATGGCATACTCGCCGGGTGCATAATTACTGACATCCTGCATGACCTGCAGCTCCCCGATTGGCGAAACCACCCACTCAAGCGGCTTATTGGTTACCGGATTGCCCGAGGTGTCCAGCAGCATGCTGAGCAGAGTGAAGCCCGCAATAACGTAAACCATATTATTCTTCCACGTAAAGCGCTTGGATAGCACCACTACACTAAATATGAACAGCAGCGTTAACCCTTTTATGTACATATTATGAAGATAAAATTGTAAAACCGCAGGCAAAACCCAGCCGAACAGCATGACCATAACAGCTGTAAATAAAGAAACATACAGCAAAACCTTAGCATTCTTCTTCACATGCCGATTCCCCTTTCTTCAGCGCTAATACATTATTACCCAAATGAGTGCGGATTGGTACGGCGGCACCCTGCTATATTAAGGGTATACATAGTTATAGGAAAAAATGAGGTTCATCCTAATTCATTTCAGCCGGGAGGGTTTCTTATGCAAGAGCTGTTTAAAGAGATCATTACGAATGACATCAAACCCTTTTTCAAACAGCATGATTATCGTAAAAAGGCTTTGAATTTCCACAAAACAGAGGCTGGTTTTATCTACAAAATCAATTTTCAAAGGTACCCGTACAACACCTCGAGCAAGCTTATGTTCTATATCAATTGCAGTATCCATTCTGCCGAGCTGGCAGAGCTCCAGTCCAAGCAGCCCGATAATCTGCCGGCTCTGGACTTCAAGTCTCATTTTACCGCGCGGATCAGAGCAATCTGTCCCACAGCTCCCGACATTTATACGCTGACACCTGAGACGGACCGGGAGACCTTCACAGCTGAGCTTATCCGTCATTTGGAGGAGGCCCTCAGCTTCATGCATGCCATGACAAGCGCCAGGGACATTGCAGATTACTATATAGATAGGACATCATTGTATATGAGTGAAGAGATTTTCCGGCTGCTGCTGCACTCAGGGGATCAGGAGACGGCAAACGATTATTTAGCCAGGCTTCAAGCAAAATACGGTACCGAGAAGCGGTGGGCAATCTTTGAGCGGAAGTATGATGCTGTTTGGGCAGAGTACGGGCTGGATAGGTATTGAATTCTCCCCCACTTAGCTAACGCTTGAAGTGGCGGATTCTTGCGAACAGAAGAGTAACCTCTTCTTATTTAGCAAGCGATTCCTGCGTTCCCGCAGTTCTATAATTTGGATAGGTGGCGGTTAAACCGCTACTTGTGCAATATTATGAGCGGCGTTTTCATCACGGTCATGAAGCGTACCGCAAACGGTACACGTCCATTCCCGAACCGCAAGATTCTTAACTTCCGGGTGGATTGTGCCACACACGTGACACCGCTGACTGGTCGGTTCGAACATATCGACGATCCGAAGGGTTCGTCCATACCAAAGGGCTTTGTACGTCAGTTGCCGTACCCACTCCCCCCAAGACGCATCCGCGATGGATTTTGAAAGCTTGGGATTCTGAATCATATTCGCGACACGCAGATGTTCGATACTAATCGTTTGGTTTTCACGGATCAGTTTCGTTGTCAGTTGGTGGAGAAAATCATTTCGTTTATTCGCAATACGTTCGTGAATGCGAGCGACATGCTGCTTCGCTTTCTTCCAGTTGGAGCCGCCCGGAGTACGCCGAGCCATCCGCCGCTGCCAAAGCGCCAGCTTTTTCTCATATTGGCGGTAAAAGCGGGGGTTGGCATACCGTTCACCATTTGAGCTTACAGCATACTCTTTCAAACCCAGATCGATTCCGATATGTGCGTCCACTTGCGGCAGTGGGTTCTTTTCAACTTCGCAGCCAAGCGAAACGAAAAATTTCCCACTGGCGTTTTGACGCACGGTAGCGGACAATATCCGGCCTTCCAGCTTCCGGGAGTTTGCAAAACGCATCCAGCCGAGTTTTGGGAGCTTCAAGCGACTCCCCTCAATGGCGATATTCCCGTTCGTGAATTTGGTCGTGTAACTTTGAACCGGATGCTTCCGGCTCTTAAAGCGTGGCGCTTGATTTTGCTTTTTGAAAAAGCGATCAAAGCTATCCGCCACATGACGGGCAGCCGACTGCAAAGCGATGCTATCGACTTCTTTCAGCCAGTCGTATTGTGCTTTTAGTGCAGGGAGTTTTGTCGCACAAGCGTGATAGGACAAGCCTTTTCCCGTTTCCGCATAGCTTTGATTCCAAGTGTCCAAAAAGGTATTGAACACAAAGCGGCAGCAGCCGAACATACGCCTTATGAGTTGCTGTTGTTCCGGTGTGGGGTAGATCCGGTATTTATAGGCTTGATGTATCAGCATGTGCGACACCTCATTTTTGGTAATATTATTCATATTATAGCACATACGTTCGGGTTTAGGTCAAATACCGCAGATTCATCCCCACCCTATCGAGGGTGGAGTATTCTCAGCTTTTTTAGATAAATAATACAGGATGCCCAAAAAGCGGATTACAGACCAGGTCTGAGTCCGCCTTTTGGGGATGCTTATCGTTATGGATTGGAGAAGTCCGGTCCAAGCAGCACGGCTATCAAGCTTTATTTTGCCGTTATCACACTAATCTCAGCTTTATCCGCGTTCCAGCCCACCTCTGCTCCAAACAGCTCACTGATGAAGCGCAGCGGAACATGCGTCTCATTGTTATAGATCCGGATCGGTCCCCCAAGCAGCACCTTCTTACCGTTAACCGTTACAGTAGCGTCGCCGGGCTTCATCGTTACCTTTTGATTACGGTAGCTGATCGTTACTTCCTTGGTCTGTGCCACAAAAGACAGCGCCGCCCCCAGCGGCTCAGCCAGCTTACGCAGCGGTACCATCGTTACGCCCTTACGGATAACGCCCGGATAATCCTGCTGAACACCGTCGATTATGACCGTACCGGTATCGAGAATCCGGACCGGCTGCTCCTGCCGGCTCTTCCAGGTCATCAGCCCGTCGCCCAGCCGCCCGAACGAGCTGTCGCCCCATGCATGCAAGTCACCTTTGGAATCCAGGGCAAAGCGCTGCTCCCCCCTTGAGGCAATCCCCGTAATTCCGTTCAAGGAAGGAACCGGGTGCGGACGCTGCATCTGCTCATACGCTGCCTGGGACAGATTTGGCTTGCTGTAATCCACCCCCGCTTCGTACACCGTCCCGTCTGCCTTCAGGAACAGCGCTGTAGTACCAATCGAGATCTTCTTTACCTCTTCCAGCCCCGAAATCTGTGTTGGAGCATCCAAAATTCCATAATAGCTTCTAGGATTCAGCGCTAAAAAATCCTGGCCCCAAGTATAAACATGGCCCGAAGCATCGAGTGCCAATGCCCTGGTGGCGTATATATCTATCGCCGTAATCTCCGGAAGGCTGTATACCCGCAGCGGGCTGGTCCGGAAGCCATACGGATTGGACGAAGTAACCCTGCTCAGATGGGCCCAGCCTCCCCATGTGTATACTTCTCCGCGGCTGTTAAGCGCCATGCTGTAGTCCCCGGCGGCAATTGCCTTGATACCGGTGAGTCCGGGCACCTGCTGCGGCGGATTGTCCCAGGAATCGCTGAGCTGCCCGTTTCCAAGCTGCCCCTGGGAGTTAATGCCCCAAGCCCAGACTGTACCGTCCTCTTTTAAAGCCAGATAGTGATTATTGCTGCCTGCGATATCAACAGTATCATTGAGAGCCTTCATCTGTGACGGAGCACTGCTGCCCTCTGCGGGATATTTCCACACCGTGCCGTCCTCGAACAGCACCAGGGTATCATAAGCGTCCATAAGGAACTTAACAGCCTTTTGCGGCAGCTCGACACGGTGCGGAACGGACTCATACATCCCGAACCTCCACAGGCTGCCGTCGCTTTTGTAGAAATACGTATAGCTGCCCGCTGTGTGAAACTCAGTGATTTTAGGCGAGGCTGCGTATGTAGGCAAAGGTTGAACCGTCAGGCACAGGATTGTAAGGATGAAGGCCAGTATAGCTGATTTTTTCATAGAATTGTCCTCCTCTTGGATTAGGAATTTAAGCTAATATAGCGGAAATAACTGTACCTTCTGCAACAAAACCTGACTAATTAGCGCCGCTGCAGGTTTTATTTGACCCTAGACCCGCTGACTGAGATTAGCGTTTGGCAGGGGCGCTCAATCTGCTGCCCGCCGTTTCTCCTAAAGTGGGGAAAGGAGAAGTTTTGTTAGCTTCATTATACACTATGGATATTTTTACCTTCATTTAAGAGGAAAGAATCATTGCTTGCATTCGAATACCGGTTCCCCACGAAAAAAAGCGGTATTCATCGATTGGATGAATACCGCTGTGTTGCTTACCTTTTTATGCCCGGATCAGTAGTTTGACCACAGCCGCTTAATTACTGCCCAGTCCCTCTACCGCCGCCAGCACCGCCACGGAAGCCGCCTCCGCCTCCTCCGCCGCGTGACTCGGTGATCTCCGTAATCTGCTCGCCATTAACCGTGACCGTGCCGCCGTTCAGCTCGGCAGTTCCGTCCGCATCAAACGCGGAAGTGGCCTCTACCTCAATAGTTCCACCATTAATATAGAGATTACCGTTCGAGTCAAAAGCATCCGTATCCCCGCTGCCCATGGTTACTTTGATCGTACCGCCGTTGACTTCAATAGACGCATTATTGTTCACCTTTGGCGTGGCATTAATGCCGTCATCCGTCGCATATATTGTGATCTGGCCGTCATTGATTATGATATTATTGCCTTCGATACCTTCCACAGCAGTCTCAATAGTAATGGTGCCGCCATCGATCTGCACAAGGTTGTTGGCCGTGATGGCATCATCCGCAGCAGTGATATTAAGTGTACCACCTTCAATGTAGATGTTACCGAGGGTAGTGTCCTCCTCATTTTCGCTATGCAGCGCATCCTTACCGGTATCAATGGTGACCGTTCCGTCGTTGATCAGAATGGCATCGTTGGCTTCCAGCGCATCTGCAGAGGATTGGATGGTATACACGCCCCCGGTGATTCTGAGATCATCCTTGGAAGAAATCCCATTGCCTTGAGCCGACACAAGGTCCAGGCTTCCGGTTCCGTTCAGGGTCACATCAGCTCTGGAGAAAATCACCGCATCCAGATTGGTCTCCCCATCCGCCACGTAGGTTCCGGTAACCTCCATATGGTTGTCACTGTCCGTCGAGGTAACGAATACTTTGTCTGCCGATTTTACATAAAGGGCCGGTGCATCAGCATTGGTTATACTGACTCCGTCCAGGACGATCTGAACCTTCGCTTCCTCCGCAGCATCGACCGTCACCGTTACATTCTCCGCCTCACCGCTTAAGACATATACGCCTTCCTCGCTCAGGGTCACATCCTGATTGCTTACCAGATTCATCTGGGTTGCAGCTGTCAGATCCACCGTCTGCTCCAGATCCCGGTCAGTGAATAATGCCGATGTGTCTATAGCCGTTGTTGTTCCGGTGCCTCCGGTTGTTTCAGCACCTTCTGCTGCTTCTCCTGTTGACGTTGTGCCGGATGACGCTGTAGAAGCTGCTGTCTGCGCTGCTGCTGCCTGTGTACTTGTAACCACTGCTGCGCTATTGTCCTGTACACTCGAGCACCCAACAACAGATAAACCTAATAATGCGGCAAACGTTAGAACCTTTATGCTGATAAATTGGTTATTTTTCATAAATGAACACTCCTTGTATAATCGGATGCAAATCTTTTTGTTGATCAAAAAGCATTATTGCGTCCTGGCTTATACAAAGAATAACCCGAATACCTTTAACCAAGCTTAAACGGGCAAAAAGAAAGGGATGCCGGATAGCACCCCCTGTTTCTTTTATAGTATAGGCTGAATCTTCTTAGTCGGCTGAGGCCCCGCACCGTTCTTAGCCCAATAAATAATGTAGTAAATAGTGCTGTTATAGTTAACAGTCGCGGCATAGTTTACATTTTGGAAGGAGTACTCATTGGTCCAGATCTTATATCCCGGTGAAGCGTAGTTCCAGCGCATGGGCTGGTTACCCGCCGGTTTATGTGTCCAGTCACTGGCTGAGGTATCGCCCTTCATGAAATGATAGTCATTGCTTCCTTTACGGACCGCAACCACCCGCTCATAATAAGCCAGGGAGCTTGGCTTCGTCGTAGTCTTGTATCCCCAATAGCCGAGCGCATTGAGATCACTGACTGCCAAATCTGCTATTTCTGCAATCCCCATGCTTACCGAAAAGCTTTGGCCGGAGTGGTAGCCCGGGTCCTTGAAGACCTGCTGGCCGATCGCATATCCATAGCAATTATAATATCTGTAGTCATTCGACCAGGACCCGATTAAGCTGCTATCCTGCAGCGTATAGCCGGCCAGGGCAGAGATGCCTCTTGCAGAAGCGCCGGGGGCACCGATGATTTCCAAAATATTCTGCGTAAGCTCCACCATTTTCGTGTAACTGTACGGGATACGGTCTGCGGTTATTGCCCCGCTCTCAATACCGGTGACGATCTCCTTTGCCGCGCTGCGTGTGAATTCATCCGCTTCCAGGCCTTCCGGCAGCCGGAGCCCGTTATCAAGCAGCGTATCCAGTACATCATCACCGCTTAATTGTGCCAGCTGCTCCACAGCAGCCCGGCTGCCTTCTGCATCGGCTGCAGGTGACGGTATAACGACCGTATGTAACAGAAAGAATGCCATTACCAAAGAAAACGCTCTAGTGATTGTCTTCAAAAGGTTCCCTCCCACTAATATATTCTCAGCTATAAGTATACACGGAATAGAAGGGATTGTGCTTTTGTTCACTATTTATCTATTAATTCAATTATTTGGTATATCATTCACATCTAACAGAATGGACTCTATTTCTGACGCAGGCATCGGCTTATAAAAGAAGTACCCCTGAATCTCATCGCATTTATTCTTGTTAAAAAAGGCGAACTGCTCTTCGGTCTCAACACCCTCGGCAATCACATGAAGCTTCAGGTTTTTAGCCAGCTGAATGATCGTCTTGGCTATCGCCTCATCGTCGTTGCCTGTTGAAATGCCGCGTACAAACTGCATGTCAATTTTGATCCGGTCTACAGGCATGGTCTTTAATCTGCTTAACGAGGAATAGCCCGACCCAAAATCATCAATGGAGATGCTGACACCCAGCTTCTTAAGCGCATGAAGCACTTCTACAATATAGTCATCTCCGTCAGCGGCAGCACTTTCCGTGATCTCCAGCTCCAGGTACTCCGGCTCCAGGCCTGTCTCACTGAGTGTCCGTTCAACGATGCTGAGCAGGTTCCGGTCCTGGAACTGGACAACCGACAGGTTCACTGCCATGCGTATCCCCTGCACCCCCAGCGCCTGCCACTCCTTCATCTGCCGGCACGCGGTCTCAAGCACCCACTTGCCGATGGGGATGATCAGTCCGGTCTGCTCAGCCAAGGGAATAAAGGCAGCCGGGGAAATCATGCCCCGCTCCGGATTATTCCAGCGGATCAGCGCTTCCAGACCCACAATTTCCTTCGTCTGCACACTTACCTGCGGCTGGTAGTAAAGCGTGAATTCATTTCTTTCCAGCGCCCGGTAGAGGCTGTTTGTAAGCTGTGTTTTCTCCAGTACCTGCTCCTTCATGGCTGGTGAGCATAAGAGGTACTGGTTTTTACCTTTTTCTTTGGCAGCGTACATCGCCAGATCGGCATTCCGGATCAGCTCCTCCGTGCTTTCCCCGTCTCCGGGGTAGACCGCGATCCCTGCGCTGGCTGTAATAAAAAATTCCTGGCCTTTGACAATCACGGGCTGGGCAATCGAATGGATGATGCTTTCAGCCATTTCCCCAATGTCTTCCAGCCGCTCTATCCCGGCCAGCTTTACGAGGAACTCATCGCCGCCAAAACGCGACACCATATCCTCTTCACGCAAACACCCGGCTATTCTGCTTGTCACCTGTTTCAGCATCTCGTCTCCGCCGAGGTGTCCTATCGTGTCATTGACGATTTTGAAGGCATCCAGATCTATGAAAAGAACACCGATATGCTTGCCGGCCTCCCCGGCTGACTGGATACTCTCGTCCAGCTGATGCTTGAATAAGGTATGGTTCGGAAACCCTGTTAGCGCATCATAATACGCCATGTAGCTGATTTCCCGTTCGGATTGCACTTTTACCAGCGCATCTGACAATAGATTGGCGAGAATCCGCAGCAGCTCCTGATGGCTCCGCCCGAAGGTTCTATTCGTTTTAAGGGATGCGAAGAACAAAAGCCCCAGAATTTTGCCTTTATTCCTTACCGTAATGGAGATCAGCGACTTCATCCTATGGGAGTTGAATAAGGCTTGTTCTGCTCCGGCTTCCGGCGGCAGCATGTCTACGTCCGCTACTTTTACCAGATCAGTGTGTACAATCTCGTTCATCCACCAGGGGAAGGCGTCGCCGTTCAACTCGGGAATGAGGTCAACTGCGGTTTCAATCCCGGCATTGCACCATTCATACGTCTGCTGCTGGTCCGTTAAACGAATGAAAAAGGCCCGGTCTACTTGAAAATGCTCACCGCACAGCTCCAATAACCCGTTGATTTTTTCATCCAGATCATCTTCAGCTACCTTAACAAAGTCACCGGATATCCGGGCAACCATTTTCTGAAACCTGATTTGGGCTTCATTCTCTTCAAGACGCTGGATATACACCCGGTTAACAAAATAAGCCAAGCTAAGCGTGATACCCAAAATACCGATCCTGGCCAGATAATCCGAACCATCCACCTGAACCATCGCTTCCGGCATTCTTAACCAGATATATATTTGCGTAATTAGTATAGGTATCCCTATCCAATAGATCATTAGCCGTTTATTAAAAAGAACAGACAGCATCACAATAATGAACGGAGCCGCCCACGCGGTAACACTTGCAGATTCGATAAAGCTGACGGCAATCAGAATGATCGAGGCCAGCATAATCAGAACGAAAATGTATTCCTTAATATCTGTATTCACCGGTATATGTTTAATAAGCGTTAATATGAATCCGGTAGCAAAAAAGAAAAGACTGAATAACAACACCGTGCTGAACCGGGGGTCCATCTGATTAAAAAAGTACTGTGACGCAAAGTTCAGCATTCCGCCAATGATATACACGAACGACATAATTTTAATGAACCGGTCCATGTTGACTTCACTTAATATTTTTCCCGGCTCAGCTCTGCCGCTTTTCCCCAGACCCATCAGCCCATACCGTTTGATCGCATAAAAAATAGCTGTTGTCGGGATTAGCACAATAACCGGTGCCAGCTCAGGAAGCTTCAAGGAGGAGTATCTGTTCACAATCACATCTGTTGCAGTCCCCGCAATCATGGCCAGACTATAGGAGAACATAAAGAGATAGCCCTGCTTCTTCTTTATTGGGTCCTTCGACCTTCTCCCCCAATTCCAGAGCAGCAGCAATCCCGCAGTAGTAAAACAAATATAATACAGGTTGAAATACAAATCGCCCCAGCTGTTCGCTGAAACATTAATCCACCCCGTTGCAATCTGGACCAGCTTGTACTGTTCCTTCGCGGCACTGCTATAACCAAAGGCTACAATGTTCACTGCTGCCGGAAGGTAAAGGAGCACATAAATCCATTTGCTTCTCAGCACCTTCGTTCTTTCGGTCAAAATAAGAAAAAAATGCAGCAGGAAGCTGTACACCGTCCCGAAACCAAGCGCAGACAGCCTGCGCCACAATATCGCCGTCTCATAATCGGGTGCAGAATTGGTGATCGAAAAACAAAAGGACCATATGGAAAGGGACAGACAGGCTACACAATAGAGCCGGTTTAGCTTGCTGCTGGTATTAAGAGAAAGGATATACATCCCCAGGATGAAATAAATGGCGAACGCTATAAATAAAACCAATGAATAAAGATAGGATAACGTCATAACGGGTCCCTCCATGATTTCCGGTAGATTCTGTATATCTATGAGAAACCATACATTGATACAATATACCTATATTTCGGCAGAAATGTGAAGTTCTATTAGCAATATTTTCATACCAAAGACCCCTCCAGCCCTGGAAGGGTCTTAGCACCGATCCTTTTTAAGATAGATCACCTGACATTCACAAATATGCGCCAAAATAAAGCTCCACCGCCGCCTGAGAGTACCCGTCCTCCCCCTGCCACTCCGCCATAGCATTGTAATCAGAGCTCCCGCCTCTGCGCTTCCGCGGGGTATTACCCGGCACCAGCAGTCCGGCATAGCCCCAGATCTCCATCAGCACATCCCGCTCATTCTTACTGGAGGGAACTACATCCTTCCACCGCTTCTCCAGCATCCGCGCACTGTCATGGCCAGCACAAGCCCGAATGGCTTCGAGCATTCCCGAGAGTATCGCAGCATCCTCGTCAGTACTCTCGAAAGGCTCTTCCTTACTGAATAATTCAAGATCCAGCCAGCAATATAAAAGCCAGTTGAGGCGAATCCCGCCCCACTTGACCCGTTCGAAATTCAGCACATTCAAATCCGCATGGTTATATTCCCGGTCGGCCATTAATCCGTAGAAGTTACAATCCCCGCAGCTGCTATAATGGGGCCGTACTGCACTCCGCTCCTCATAAGTATGCATAGGCAGACGTGAGGTCAGCGCCCAGCTTGAGAGGGCACTGCGCAAATGGACCTTTTTGGTAGACAGACTGTGCAGGAAAGCGGCAGCTACCCGCTCCCTGGTAATCGTCTGGTGCAGCACATTCAGCCGTGTAATAATCTCATCGTGAGTAATGGTTACAGGATCGAACATCAGCCCTTGGCTCTTGGCATACTCGAAATCCTCACCGGCAAAAGCGCCCCGGGTCCCCCTCCAGCCGGCCGATGTCCAGAAGGTGTTCATTAGGATCTTTTTCGCTTTCTTGTCCATGCTGTTACTCCTTGGGTTTGGCTTAATCCTATGTTGAAGCTTAGTTCTATACTATCTATTATATGACCTGCATGCAAAACACCCGGCTCATGTTCGTTCTCTCTTTCCGCAAAAAGAAATAGACCGCCAGGCAGCGGTCTACTTATTAACACTGATCAGCGAGCTTAACCGCTCCAGGAGGTCGCCGCCGCCTGTTACCGAGATCGAGCCGATTTTGTCACAGATCTTCTCGAGGAATTCCAGCTCCTTCAGCCGGAACAGCGTCTGATTCTCATCCATCAGCTTCGCCGTATTGAGCAGGCTGCGCGTCGAGGCTGTCTCTTCCCGGCGGGTAAGCAGGTTCGCCTGCGCCTTCTTCTCTGCGAGCAGGACAGTGTTCAGGATGTCCTTCATTTCTCCCGGCAGAATCACATCCTTCACGCCCGCCCCCAGGAAGCGTACCCCGAACGTTTCTTCCTTCTCCTGAATGCGGGACAGGATGAAGGTAGCCACATCCTCCTTCTGCTTCAGCAGCTCATCGAGCTTCAGCGTCCCGACATATTCCCGGAGCAGCAGCTGCAGCTGAATGTGGATCTGCTCGTCATAAGCCTTCAGCTCCAGAACGCGCTGCGGGTTCACGATCTTGTACTGGCATACGAAGTTCAGGCGCAGCGTAACCTTATCCTCTGTCATGATCTCCTGCCCCATCAGATCCATCTGCTGCTGTCTTAGATCGACTATTTTGGTCAGTACGGAGACTGGGCCCTTCCAGAAATAATACTTGCCGGGCGTCAGCTCCCGCTGGAGAGCATGGTCATAGAACAGGAAGCCCAGCTCGTGGCTGGCGATTTCACAGCACTGCACATACGGAGTAAGCTTCGTTATAATCGAGCGGTCAATCCCGGCCGGGAGCTCCGGCTGCCGGATGTCCGTATGGACGAAGGTGTGCTTCTTCAGGAGGTTCCAGTAAGCATACATTCCCGGCTTCAGCACCTGTGCAAACTGGCCGTCCTCATAGTGCACCACAATCTCATGATCCTGTACGCGTACAACATCGAGCTCCCGCAGGAGCTCTTCATCCTGTATGAACAGCTGCAGGTCCTTGCCCTCAACGTTAAACGGTTTGGCAATGTTCAATACCGCCACCGTATGATGCGTCCAGGATAAATAACGGTAGGTTCCCGGCAGCAGCCGCTTTACATAGCTTCCCTTATGAAAGAGCAGACCGCGCTGGTCCGCTTGAATCGTGATTGGCTTTAACATATATTTTGCCCCCTTCATGTTTGACCAATGGATGGCAGAACCCCGCTGCGGTCCTGGCGGAATCACGTTTGAGACAGGCGGCCTGCCGGAGGCTTGGGAGGACGTTGTGATCTGAGAGCTAAACCCTGCTTCAGCCAGCCTTCATATCCTTCTGTCCTTGCCAAGCCTCTCCTGCTGCCGCACTACCGGTATCCACGGATTACAAAGCCCTTCCGCAGTGTGCTGGATTAGCCGCCTGGGATTCTGCCCCTTGGTTTCCTTACTCAGATCTTGCTCAGTTGTGGCTCGATGGAAATCGAGTACAATACCAATTATCGCTCCTAAGGCGATCGGGGAATCGAACCCCAAGTGAGATTCCTACCGAAACGTGCTGTACAGGATACCGTAACATACATGCCGGCACTGCGGGATCTTCTTGAGATCCCCGCCTCGTTACGCCCGCCCGGATAAGAACCAAATATATGATGAACGCGTTCGGCGTTATCAACCTGCAAAGTGTTAAGCTGCTTCTTACAGGTTCTATCTTCGCTGAAATCCGGCGGAACGAACATGGCGGAAGTATTACGACGGGAGAAATTATTTCCAGAGGGGGGTAGAAGGGAAAGAAAAAAGCTCAGGGGCAGGGGGCTGCGCTTGAGCTTTGGGAGTGCGGATTATGTATAAGGGGTATGAAACTTCTCCAACTCCTCCAAGTGCTTCAGGCAGGCAATAGCGACTTCAATATGTTCCGTTTGCGGCTTGGAAGTAAATAGCCATCTTTGCGCCAGTGCCCCAAGCCAATAAAATGGCTTCAACAGAATATTAAAGAACTTATGATCGACCATAAAAATCTCCATACCAACAGACCAGCCGATAATAATTTTAGCTATAAACCATATTTGTATAGGGGATATAAGGATCATAACCAATACAATAAATACCGCCAGATTCGTTCCACACTGAGGATGAACCCTGCTTTGCTGCTGAACATTAGGAACGTTTAACTTCCAGCCTCTATCATAAGCGTTAGCCGCCATATGCTCTGCTGCATGAAATTTCCCGGCAGGTCCAAAAATAATTTCATACAGCAGAACTATCATGCCCGCTGTTATTATTAAGGCTATTAAGAATAGAAGCCAAGCCCACCCATCAGATGTGGAGTTCTCTGTACTTGATGAAGGTAAAAATAAACTGAATATCCCGAATAATAATATAACGCCATTCATCACAGTTATGACTTTACCGTCAACTGATCTTTTGCCGAGCTCCACCACTCCACGGATAAATGGTAACCCAGCCAGCTTCCTGCCCATTCCTCTATATACACCCGAGCCTTCATCCGTTGTGAATTCATGCAATATCTTATCCTCAAAATCGATACTACCCTCCGCATTGAGAGTAGCTGTAACCATATAGTGATTAGAAACGAACATGACCCCATTACGGTATGCCCTTCCGCCAAGTGTATTCATTTTACAGCCCCCAGCCCCAGTGTTTATTAATCCGAGAGAACAGAAGGAGCAGTAAAAGCATGGGCAAGCTGCATACCATCCTTTAAACCTTGCAGATAAAGACGTTCATACAGAACGGATAGCTTTATTTGAAGCTTTCCCTCCCAACCCTCAAACTCAGGCATACGTGTAAGGTCCATAGAATCAAACAACGCCTGAAACGCTTTACTCTCTTCTTCAAAAACAAGCCTAGGCTCGGATTGGTATTCGATCTGTGCGGTCACTTCATTTAGTCTGCCTTGCATCGTTTGAACAAACCATGCCGGAAAGCCCACCACAACTCCCCCATCACAAAAGTTTAAACGAAAATCCCCTGAGTACCGGTTCTTTTCTTGATACATCTGATTAATAATTTCGTCTACCTTACGACTCTGAGCTTGAACCGCCTCATTGCCGCTGAGTGGAACTCCCTGCTCCAGGGATCTCTGTCCAAGTTCATTCAGCTTGCGTTTTTCCTCCTCATATTTCCGACTCAAATGCTGCATTACAACCTCTCCCTTCTGGAAAAGCTATATCTGTAAATACCGAATTAGGAACAGGATACTTTCAAGAAGAACAATATTCTTTTTTGTTACGCATATGCGTACCGTACTTGGAAATATTATACGGTACGCTTATACGTATAGTCAAGATTTAGACTCAGATAGGCGGGGAGATTCTATGGGAAAGAGAGTCATCGTAAAAATACCTCAGTTAACAAAAAAACATGGAATCTCTCTAAGAGAGTTATCAAGAATATCCGATGTTAGACATGCTGCTTTGAGCGAATTAGCCAACAATAAAAGAGAAAGCATTAATTTTAATCATATTATTAGGATTGCAGAGTCTTTAGATATTGACGATATTCGAGAGATTATTGATTTGGTTGATACAGAAGATACAAATTGACCATTTTCTCAGCACTCAACTCCCTATAAAGCACAAAAAAGCTCCAAGGTAGACGCAGTGACGCATCCGTTTTGGAGCCTTCGGTATGCAATACAAGTCTTGACCAACATAACTAGATAGAGAATTTGCCTCTTCGTTCATCACAAATCCATCCGGCGATTCCGATATACAGCCCTCCAACCGCAGAGTGACTATATATTCCTCACCTCAACAACCCGCCCCAAATCCACATACTCCTCATGATTCAGCTTCACCTGCACTCTGCCCTTGCGGCGCTTCTCCCGCCATTCCCGCAGTGCTTCCTCTGTTTCCAGACGGAGCTCGGCGAGCTCCAGGGCCCGGTCCAGGATGTACTTACTGTTGTAGAGCACCGTATAAATCCCTTGTCCGCCAAGCGCAATAGGAGCGGCCAATGGCTTCCATTCCTCAACCGTAAAGCGCACATACAGATCCTCCTCCGTCCCCGGCCGACAAGGGACCTCCATAATCTCCTTACGCCGCAGCACCTTCCAATCCGCTACCTTTCCTACCCAGTGGATACCTGTTTTTGCAGGAATAATGAACTTTTTGCGGGATTGGCACATCGCCACGTATTCGATTTGGGTGAGTATTTTCTGACTGGCAAGATTCCGTAACGGCATATGGTAAAAAGCTTTCCGAACCGCCACCCCCACCTGCTCCGGCCCCCGGAAAGAACCAACCAGCACATTTTGCCCGCAAGCTGATCCGCATAATACTCTCTCGTGCCGCGTGGACGTGTGGACCGCTCGTAGGCTTTTTCCGGACTGTCCCGGATAATCTCATCAAGGAATTGTTCCACCAGGCTCCTCTTCCGGCACAGGCTGTCCATACTTTCCTGGGTAAGGAGTACCCTCGTACGCAGGATTCAAGCGATATTTAGCGTCAATAACATACCGCAACTAGCTGCTACATATACACTTTAAGCATTGTCATGCAAAAAAGAGAATGGGGTTAAAGCTTCAGATATTGTAATAATCAATAAATTTCAACACTATAGTTTCTGCCAATTTCTCAACTTTCTTTTCAGAGGTAGTACTAAAAGTTCTAACATTCGATATCACTTTGAAGGCTTTGTTTAAACTAGCCCTTCTTTCAAGTAATTTTACCTGAACAAGGTATTCTACTGATTGTCTATAGGTTGAAGCAACACCTGTATATAGCGGGTCTGAGGGAAGCACGTATGATAACAATATTAAATCATCAACATTCTCTAAATCATCATCAATCCGTTCCTCAAATCGTTTTCTAAATGTACCGCAAGATCCTATATGCGCTCTTAACCTACCGATAGTTCCGTGTCTATCATTGGTCTCCCCTACATAAACAGTTCTATGAGATTTTGATAAAATTATATAAATATATGCTCTTTCTCTACCACTAAATATACTAGATATTTCTGTTACAATCATGGCTCTATCCTTTTACTAAATAATATCATCTTTGTATAATGGCGGAAGTTTATTTTCCTTCGTCCTAACAAAAGCCGCCAAATATTCCGAAACAATCCTTCTGTACTCTAATATTGTTCCTTCTGTATCTAATCCTGCAAAAACATTGGATGTTCTCGCCTTAACTTCTGCCAAGGCAAAATTATAAAGTAGCAAATCATATATCACTTGTAAATCTGTGTTCATACTATTGTCCTCAAAGACTACTTTTGAAAATCGATGTTTCTTGTTTATTCTTACACAGTGACCTTGATCCGCATCGAAATAAGGCTCCCACAATAAATTATCGTCTACTGAATTAACCCTAAATATTTTCTCAACTTTTGGATTATTTGTCCCTCTTAGTGTTGTATTAATATCTTCATCAGACAGTTCTTCTTCGCTCACCTCTCGTCCCTCATTCTCACTTTTTTCTTCAGCAGCCATTTGTTTTATCTTCTTTTTCATATTATCAGCAAGTGCTTGTCTCTTTTTCTGCTCGTTTTTTTCTTCCTCTTCATTTAAAATTGGTTCAGTAGATAAATCGGGAACCTCATAATCTAATACAAGCTGATTAGATGTTGCACTTGGTTCTGATCCTTCCTTTTGTTTTAGTAACTCATTGGCGTGCTTCCAAGCCTTTTTACTTTTTCGCTTATAATCGTCGCTTAAATCACTAATCGTTTTTTGGGCTTCATCAGACAAGATTATTGATGACTTCTTAACATCGATATTAAATGCATTATCTGCAGAGTCATCAATAATTATCCTTCCTCTAAAAGAATAATAATCCTGATCAAGAGGAATTATTCCAAACCGTTCAGCCCAGGAAATCAATCTTTTATTTCTATAGACATAAAAACCATAATTATTCGCTTCAATTTTATACTTCTGTCTAATCTTTGAATCTTCTGGTTTAAAGGCTGGGGGATACGGTAGTTGAGTCACCTCGATTATTCCATGAACACCAAAATCAGGGTCTAACAACATCGGTTCTTTAGGTTTCTTAATCCACTTAACATTCAAACCATCCCAAATATCTTCATCCAAATTCCCACCATTTGTAGCATCACTTGCTTCCTGTGTAAATAGCACGTCATACGGTTCTATTTTAGTAACAGAAGTCCCATTCAGAATGGATATTTCCAAACCATTTTCTTTTATAAAGTAATAATAAATTACACCTAATTTATACTCTAATTCATCAAATGTCGCTTTAACACTAGGGTGATTTTCAAGTCTAATATCACAAATCCGTATAATTGTCCCATGGTTATCACTTATGTAATTCTCTATTAATTGCATATCTTCATCACTTAGTTTAACTTTTTTTGAAAAGTACTTCCCCTCTGTCTTTATTTCGTTTAAGGAAACAATAAATTTTATAAAATCATGGGTTCCGTCCGATGAAATAACTTCTAAAACATTCCCTTGTGAAAAGGCAGCCGATTTTAATCCTAATCCAAACTTTGACAAGGAATTTGTATCATAATTTGAATCTGGCGACCCTAACTTTAATGCATTCAACACCTCTTGTTCTGACATTCCTCTTCCATCGTCGACGATAATGTATTCTTTAACATTATTTTTTCTAGCGTCACGGCTGGCTGGGTTAATTTTATTAATTTTAATCAGAATTTTTTTGGCACCTGCCCTAACTGAGTTGTCTAGTATATCTCCTAAAGCAGCAGGTGGTGTATAACCAATTCTCCCTAGTCCAAACAATGTTCTATAGGGGTCCCATTCTAAATTATACACTTCTTCTGTCATTCGACATCCACTCCTATTTTACCAGTAATTTTTAATATACTTTCATTTGAAATAAAAGGAACCTGACCAAAAATCAATCCAGTTTCCCCCTGTAATCTTGCTGCTAAATGCCCTCTCCCGAGTAACTTTTCCGCACCTTTTTCCCCAAGAGAAATTTCAGAAGTACCTACACTCTCAACTCGCAATATCAATCGATTCCCCAGATTATCCCTTAATTGAACTGGCAAAACATTAGCATCAGGACGCTGTGCTGCGAAAATTAAATGTATTCCGGCCGCACGTGCCTTGACTCCTAAACGTTGTACAATGGAGGAAACTGCGTTCTTATACTCATCGACAAGCATCCATTCAGCAAACTCGTCGTGAACTAAGAATATAAGTGGTAGCTTATCGTCATCAGAAGCCTTAGCGTTATAATCTTTCAAATTATTCACTCTAATTTCTTTAAACTTCTGGTACCTAGTATTCATTTCAACAACAAGATCTTCAAGTACTTGTGTAGCTTTATTCTGATCGTCAATGATTCCTTCAACAAGGTGAGGTAATTCTGCAAGATGCATATAGTCGACACCATATTTAGGATCAATTAAATAAATGTGCGCTTGATCTTTGCTGTTTGTTATGCAAATATCAAGAATTAAATTTTGTAACAAGACAGATTTACCACTTCCCGTTGCGCCTGCAATGAGAGTATGTGGGGCATGTTGAGCTCCACCTTCAAATTCCCCACCCAAATTTAAGTAAAGCAACTCCCCATCAATTTCTTTAACACCGATAACAAAACTCATGTTCAATCCAGAAGCATTGCTTTGAACCTTCCTTACTTTCCATACATCTGCTAACGATATGCTTTGCCTATTAGGACGAGCTAAGGACACAACAATCTCTCCAGGGTGAGCCATGATATTTATTACATTAAGGGCATGTGTAGTAAGAAGAATTGATCTTCTTTTTTCTATATCATCAACCTTTAATTGATCTGATCCCTTTAATTTTATGACAATAGCATTAGGCGTAAGTCGATGCCCAACTACTTTCGCTTGCAAGTTATAGCTAATTAAAGCCATTCTAAGTTTATTCACTGTCTCACTAACCCAGGATTGATCCTCAATGGTTTCTTCCGTGCTTTGAGCATTCTGTAATATCCATTTTGCCAACTGAGTATTCGCCCAAGGAACTTCACTGCTCATTTCCACGATAGGTCTCTTTGAATCTAGCTCCATCGCTATCGTTTTTTCTTCATTGTTCACGGAAAAAGTTTCTCCTCTATCTCCTTCAACTTCATCTGTCTCAAAGCTAGATTGTATTTGATTGTTAACAGATGTTTCATAGGACTTTACTTCTCCAGTACCAACCCTATTATTACTCGCAGCAACAAAATTGATTCTTGGAGCAGGTAATTTAGCATCACTTAATTCCCAAGGCTTACTTTCGTCAAGCTTCTCCCTAACTTCAACGATCGAACTCCTGTGATGATAAGCCAAGACTAATTCTCTTACAAGATCTCTAGTAAACACTTCTTGATAGGAGTTCTTAGCATTTGTAATGGAGTTTCTTTCACTATCCACAACTGTGTCAGGTACCGTAGATATAAATACATGAGAATAACCTTTGATTTCAATAGTAATTGCCCCTGCTCGAATAACCTCACGCAACTCTTCAACAGTAAAGGGAGAATCAGGAGCTAATTCAATACCGTCATTTAACAGATCACTTATTCTAGAAAGCCATAAGTCACGGTCAAGTCGTCCTGGATTACCAAATAGTGCGTTATCCATTCTTGTGACGGTATCGCGCAACTGCTTTGAAGAATTTTTTTTCGCTTCGGAAACACCTTTGGCATCGACATATTTTGCTTCAGAAACAAATACTTGAAGACTCGGCTTATCTTCAACCATTTTAGGTACAAGCGCTAAAATATCTGCGATCTGTTCTTCTTTTTGTCCAAGCCAACTTGCGTAATCATCAAGGAAAAACCAACCTACAGCCTGTTCTGTTACCATCTCGGATTGAAGGATCATCTTACTTAGTACAACACCAATTAATTCACCCGCAAACACACCTCGTTTTGCAGCACGAAGTACGATATCGCCTGATATTGAATTGGCATCCTCAATAAACCGCTCCGTGAGCTGCACTAATTCCGCTTCAGTTAACCCTAGGCCTAAGGCATTTAATCTTCTTTTTACTAATACATTTAACAGGTTCAATTTAGATTTCGACGATACAACAACGTTTGAGCCATGGGATTTATTGTGCTGGTACTTTATTACCTTCACCCCAAGATTCTTAAGCTGTCTTCGTTCTAATAATTGATCATAATTGACTACCCATTCGCCAAGTTTGTGAGCTTCATCAAAGATGTCCTTCACCTTATCATTCTGGAACGAAATTTGCCTTGCCGGTAAAAAGAATGTTCCTGGTTTAACGTCCTTTCCCTTAACAACTGAATATATTGCTGATAAGTAAGACCATCCAACTGAAGGTTGACTTGGACATGCCAAGTATACCGTAGATTTAAGTTCATCTTTCGCCGTAGATCTTCTTTTCGTCCACCGTGGAGGATAGTGATTAAGTAATTCTGGCATCTGCCTCACCTGAACTTCATCCCACTCAAGATTTGCTTGCCGAGAGATAACATCTTGTAAAAATACGATATCTGCTAACTTCCCCTCTTTTGGGTCTAATGCAGTAGCCTCATGTGCCATTACTCCTACACGGAGACGTGCCATAAAATCACGGGTTACCTCGCTCGCAACAAAGGAGTCAGCATCGCTATCCGTACTCTCTATCATTTTCATATATAACTCGTTTAATTTATTTGTATCACGATGCCTCAAAATTACCTGACAGCGGACTTCATCTTCAACTTCATGCATTGCGGCTAGAGAATTTACAATTGTTTCTGGAAGTCTTGTGGAATCACAATTGTACAAGACTAAGCTTAAATTTGTCTTTTCATGAGGTTGAAGATCCAAGTAACGTTCAACTAGGTTAAGAAGTTTGTGGCTTGCTTCTTTTGGGTCTTCATTCGTCTGCAATTCCTCTTCTGTACGTACTGGGCTTTCCATTAAGGTGTAATCATTCTTAGCATCTGTAATCGATAGAAGCACCGGTTCATGACCTTTATACCCTATTGCAAGTTCAGGATAATATGGGCTTAATATTTCTTCTTTGAGATCCGTAAAGAACAAACTCGGATCGCCAAAGTCAACTTGGTCCGATGTTAGTACATAATTTAGTAAACCAATAACTTGCCGCGCCTTAACCGCCTTTGCCGCCATTCGCATCGGGTGCCATGGAGCTACTATCGTCATTGGCTTATTTTTATCTCCATCCACCCTTATATTCCCGATATCCATAACAGGCTGCACAATATGAATTCGATTCATATCGCCCAAAGCGTGCTCTTGTAATGATCGTAAGAACTTATCGTACATCTCACTTTGTTCAATCATTGAATCAGAACTGATACCATCAATAAGCCAATCATTTATAGACTGTTTATATTTTTTTGAAAATTGAATCCACGATGCATTAAGAGCTTCATAGTCGCTGTGTGTAAGTCTGGTTTCCTCAAGCAACTTTTCCAAGTTATTTAAGATTGTTTTTTGCAAATCAATTGTTTTTGAATATACACCAACTAGGGAACCCCTATCTTGTCCGAACACTGCTTGAATTGTACCGACATCGCTTAATGATAACCCCTGTAGCTTTCCTTTTTTACTAACTGGATTTTGGGATACACTAGAATAAGCGAATGGGTGTTCAGCAAGTCTCCTTAAATCGTGGTGAAGCTCAAGCCCAATCTCTTGAGGGTTACCTTGCCATACTAGTTTCACTTCATTTTTTTGTCTTGATCCCTGTAAATCAAGGTAACTAAGCTCTATGTAGAATACGATTTGAATAGCCGCTTTTGCTGTTGAAATATTCTTTTTATAGCCTTTCTTCTGTTTGGATTCTTTCTGTTTAGCCTCTGACACTAACTCATCGTATTTAAACAAATAATAAGTGTCCCAATTCACTTGCCAATTAGTTAATTTTTCAAGTCCTCTATAAGCGTTGCAAAAGGCCATTCCCACATCTTCATTTAGATCCAACCAAGACTTTTTACTAACCGTCTTCTGAGTACGAATTCTTAAAGTTTTCTCCCCAATAAAGTTATCGCATTGAGCGAAAAGGCGCTCAATTCCCTCTAATAAACCAACTAAAAAATCATTGCATTCAATCGCCTTACCATAAACGAAACGGTCCCACTCCGCCTTTAGCACTTTGTCTGTGTCAAAGTTATGACGGTGCTTATCGTAAAAATCTTTATCTTCCTCTGTAGCTTCCTTCGCTTTTTTCTTCTT
Organism: Paenibacillus sp. FSL R7-0273; assembly: GCF_000758625.1. Lineage (NCBI taxonomy): Bacteria > Bacillati > Bacillota > Bacilli > Caryophanales > Paenibacillaceae > Paenibacillus > Paenibacillus sp. FSL R7-0273. The sequence continues at coordinate 733,183 of NZ_CP009283.1, read as the reverse complement.
AAAAAGCTCGTTTAGATTATCTAGATAAAGATTCTCAACATCCGTTAATGTATCTGGAAACTCATCATCGTATAATTGCAGAGTTTTTTCTGCCAAATTCACTTTCATTGGCTTCAGTTCAAAAAATAGAAGGTTGACTTTATCCATCTCCCATTCTAACTCTGACAGGTTGTCTGCGGCGATGGACCAGCTCACATTCGACTCAATGAACAATTCCATAATTGGCTGAACAGAAGGATCGATTTGGCTTTTCACCTTTTCGTAAGAAGCCTGAATCTCACTGTTCTCGATGATTTGACGATTCGGATGTTGCTTATACAGATAACAAGCTCTTTTGTTATATGCATCTGTAAAAAGTTTCTTCCACCTACTAGAATGACCCAAGGCATTCTCTGGGATTGCGTCAAAATAATAAGAATCACGTGGAATGCGAAGTGCAGGTAGCGCCCAGCCAATCGCCCTAACAACAGGAATGCCATTCTCCGCGATTGTTTCACGTACTTTTACAGTAAATTCACTAAATTCCTCAAGGCTGCACTCATTTGCCTCTTGCAAACCTTTCAACGCTTGCTGCCAGTGCCTTTTTTGCTCATCAGTAAGAGGGAGATCACTACTCGCTACTTGAACCCAAATATCCGGTTGACTTTTTAAATCTCCTGCTCCAACCCTTGTTATATCTCTTAGCGACTGCCCCTGATCATCGTTTGTGTTCGCTAATAAGATAGCTGGCTTATCACAAGAAGCATTTCTCCAATATGTTGTCTTCTCGTCAGTAACCATTTCAGACGGCAAACCGACTCCTTCGACTAACTTTCGAGGGACCTTTATGGCCATAGTCGAAAATAATAGCATATCTCGGCTTATTTCTTTACATATATTGGTTACCTGATCTGCGGTAAGGCGATCTAATAAGAAACGTGCAATCCCCTCTTCGGATTTACTATTTTGTAATTGTCTGCGAAGAAATTCAGTCGCTACCTTCCCTATTAACTCTAGCTGGTTCATGGTTAAACTTCCTCCTGAATCCCAAAGGGATTTTCTACATATGCACATGCATCAGATAGTCTGCGCAGCAACCCCATACTAGCCAATCGTTGCTCAAGTCGTCTTGCATTGTCTGAAAACGCTTCTAAATCCGCTCTCCCCGCCTCCGTCAATTCAAGAGCCTGCTTATCGCCAATTATAAAACCATATTTTTCATACAATTTATCTAAGAAGTCTTGAAATTCCATTCTCTTAGGAACAACGCACAGTACTAAAGATTTCAAAAGCATATCTTGGGGGGCATAACGTAGTCTTCGCGCGCCTCTTCTTGAAGCGAGCCCAATCTCTTTTCCCCAGGTACCGTGGAATTTATCGACGTGTTGCTTGTGTCTATTAATTGCTGCTGATATAAATTTGTTAATTAAATCCTCGGGAGAGTTGGCAGAATCAATCCCATTTTCTTGAGGCCATTCATATTTGAGTGCAAGCAAGGATGTTGCTTCCGAAAGGTCAGTTACCTTTTCCCATTCTTCAGTTTGTTCAACGTTCCTAATATAAGCTTCAACCGCTCTTCGCGACATATTATTGTGTTCTGTGAATGAATCAGAAGATAGCTCCCTAACAATTGTTTTCTTTGGTGATACGATTTCTAACACAAATGTTAATTTCGTATCATCTTCTAAAACATCCTTTGCCCTATTCAAACTATATATAATCATATGCAGTCCCATTATATTAACTAGGTGAGGAATTACGTCGTATTTCGGAATATTACTCTCCAATAAACTTAACCAATCGCCTGCAAGTTCTTGGTATTCAGGCAGTTCCAAATACGGCAAATAAACCCCTAGTCTGGCAGTGGAGGAATTCATCGAATCTTTAGGTTCCAATGAAGCAACTAGCCGGTTAAATTTATTCTTTTTGTTTAAAACACTTTCTTGAAAATTTACAAGTAATTGAGGCCCCCTCCCGCTCCTCACCAACATTAAATACAACATTTCACCTGTCCTACCAAAAAATCTTCGGTCATTTGTAGGAGATTTATTTTCTTTTACATTTAGATCTTCATACAAACAGTTTGGACCATATGGGAATATAAATTGAGAACTCCACCGCTTGTTATTTTCCCCTTCGATCGTCGTTTCTCTCAAAAATTGAACTACTGAAACGAAATGCTCAAACTTAGGAAATCGCTTTTCCAAATATGCGAAGTCAGCATTATCGATTCCTGATTGCCCCTTAATAATTGCCTCTTGCCACTTTGACCACGCCTCTTTATCATCATTACTATAGGTACGTGCTATTACCGGAAGTTGAGGATTATTAAATAGAATATTACGCAGATGCAGTCTTGATTTAGGTACGTAAGCTAAATTGTTTGGTATATCTTCAAGAAATGCCCTTCCTTCATCAAGTTCAGCTTGAAGAACGTTTAAAAACTCCATAAAACAAAGCCACGGGGTTTGCTCATTATATAATCGGTGGCCCCAAATCGCCTCATCAACCCACATATCCGAGGGAATCTTTATTGGGCGCGGAAGTCTTTCATTATTCATCGAAGTTAACCTCCACGATTCTGTCGTCAATTAGGCCGTCTGGATTTAATCGAATGATCCTAAAGGACAAATCACTGTCATTTTCCGATTCTTCTTCATCTATTGTACGGCGCTCCTCTAGTCTTTTAAGAAGCTTACTTTTAAAACCTAGGATATCTTCATAACATTCTCTGGAAAAACTTCCCGGTAACGCACCCTCAGCAACCCGAGAAAGAAACTCATAGCGAACCAATTGAAGCGGTAGGTCAACCGTAGCAACAGAAGCTGATAACTTCACTTCTATTACGAGCTTACCATTTGCATTCATTCGAATCTGCATGCTTTCTCCGCGTTTTTTTGGTACCGAAATACTTTCTTCAAAAATTCTACTCACTTTTGCTTGAGAATGACTTCCAGACGTGGCTAAAATCAATTCATCATTGTTCTTTGCTAATAAACCTGTAAAGATTCGATTTAACCCTTGTGAAATCCTAGAAGTTATTTGCGTAGCTACTTTACCTTCTCTAGCTACTCTGTAAACATGAGACAAAAATTCCCCAGCGTATTGGAACGTTGTAAGATGCCAAAGTTTAAGATCATTCTCTTTTTCTCTAGGAATTACAAAAAACAATCGTTGTCTTTGAGATCGAAGAGACTCTAAAAATTTTTCGCCGTTATCTGATACACCTTCTAAGTATTCTTTTTGATTAGCTCGGAAAGTCTGGTCGGCACCGTAGTATGTATCGTTTAGTACAAGATCCTTGTAGTACGGTCGAAGTTCTGGATCGTCCTCACCAAAAACTAAAATGTTATCAATTGTATTACTTGTCTCGTAACCAATACCAAACTTTCCAAGTGCAGCAAATACATCAGTAGATTCGCGACGTCTTTCTGTGAGATTCTCGCCCAAAATATTTCGGTAAATACTCGCAAGTGATGTTTTATTTTCTTCAACTATTTTGGCCGCATCAGAACACGACATAAGTCGATCCTTAGCCTCCGGATGACCAAGAAGCATATTTGACAATAAGAGGAGTAATTGCCTTATAGGAAGGTGCAAACCGTTTAACTCACATAATTCCAAAAGATCAGTAACACGCGATTGAATCAGCTGTTCGTCTCTAATCCCCTCGAGACGATTACGATTCTCCAATATAGGACATGTTTTGCCCGTTTGTTCATTTTCCCGCAAAGTACATTGGTTACAATCATTCCATCCAGGATGTTGCAGTACAGCATCCACAATTTGAGGAAAGAGTTTCGCCGCGCTTATTTGGCTTAGATTATACATCCTTAGATTAAATCCGATTTTTTCCTTTATTTCATTAACTAATAAATCCTCTACACACTGTTTTACTAATTCAGTTTGTGTGTTGTTGTCAAGATGTTTCCAGGCTTCAATCAGTTGTCCATCATTTGCAGCAATTAAAAAAACATTACTATCAATTTTATTAAGGACCGAGTTAACAAACTGATTTAAGATTCCTCTTTCCTCATCTTTTAGCTCACTTAAATCCTTAATAACATAAAGTTTCTTAGAATTTGGCAGCTCTAACACCTTTACCTTATCGTCATTTTGCCAAACTTGTAGCGAACCGTTTAAGGCTAACCAAACTTCTCTGCAGTTGTACGTCTTCCCATCCCCAGCTGTTCCGGTGAGTATTATAGACTTCGGATTGGGACAACTATAATTTTCAATAAGCTCATTTAAATAGACAGAATCAATGATGATTGGCTTAATATTTTTCCGCTTTATAATTCTGTGAATTGCTTCATCATACATGTTATCATTACGTGGAATTGGGCCATACTGCCGAAGAAACCCTATCCAATCCGAATGACTAATAGTCATTATGCACTACCACCTTATTTAGTCACATAGTCTTATATTTATTTTCGACAAATTACATTGTTTCCCTTCAATTTCACAACAAAATTATCCATATTTTATATATCGGTATGATAATTCCTAAATTCACATCTAAATCTTCTAATATTAAAAGAAAATACCCAAATAAAAAGAAGCCTCCCTTAGTGAAGGCTTCTTCTAAATTTATGAGAATTCAAGAGAACGAACATACACATGGGATATCCGCATCCGCTTTAAATAGGAACTTTTCAAACCCTTCCGCTTCCATAACTTCACGGAACTCTTTCATAGTATAGGAACCACCATTCTTTTTAAGAATTGATACATTCTTCTTAAAACTGGCTCTAAAACGCTCCTCCATCTCTTCTTGTTCTCGGTATCTTTCTGGCCAGATAGCATATAGAAGCGCATAATGCTGGAATCCACCGCGTACGCATCTGCCTGCACAGTTTGCATGGGAGAACCCCTTTATCCCATATTTCAGTGCTAATTTTGCATTTTCATTATTTTCTTTCTCCGCTAATTGTTCTACAATATTATACATTCGAGGCAACTCAATCCCCCATTCGTCTCGAATGATTCCTTTTGCATCAAGATCCTCTCTGAATAAATCAATTAGCGGAAAACGCGTTTCTATAGGATCTAATGGAAAATGTTCATAAAACTCCTTAAGGTTAACTGCACGGTGACTCTCATGGGGACCAATTCCAAAATAAAGGATTGGCTCTAGGTTCTTTTGATTCCTTAGTTCATCTTCTAAGAAAAGTATAGTTTGCCTTACTTTTAGTTCCTCTGAACATTTTGCCAAACGGGCATTACCAAGAAAACGTTCATCATAAAATACTTCTTCCGGCGTTCTTCCGTCAATTCTCTCTGTGATTTCTAAGCCTATATGGTTTGATATTTCCTCCATAAACCGATAATTATCATCATCTTCCCACAGAGTATTTGTGAAAAATAAAATGCAATTTTCTTTGCCATACGTTTGTACCATATGGTTTGCGACAAATGCACTCCCAGCTCCGCCGCTAAACATCGCAACATGTACAATCTTTTTTTCTTGGGTGTCCATAGTATCACTCCGATTTTATTACGTAATTTTCAAACAGTTGATAAATAAGGTATTCAAGTTCTTGCCGTGGCACATTTTTCCCAGCGTTATTTACCATTCTTTCTAAATTTGAGTATACAGTTACTGATTTAACAGACAGATCCACCTTGTTTATTAACTTCCTATGATTATTTATTTGAATTGCGACCATATTCAAATTGTTTTTTTCGATTTCGCGCTCAGTCAAGGTCAGTTCTTCTAAATCGTGACTCAGTTGTATAAAGAATAAGTCGTAAGTGGTATCCGACCAATCTTCTACTTTTACTCCAACGTATCCCTCAGAAAAATGTTCTATCCAAGTTTCTTCCTCTTCATTGGAAAGAGCGGTGAAGATTTTACTCGGAAGCTTATTAATTGAATACGCTCCTTCAGCACGCTGGATTTCAACCCAGTCTTCTAAGCCTTCAAAGTTACCAACTCCCACAATTTGCAATGTTTTATTAGCTAGCTTCTTCTTTAGTAATATAGTGAAGTTCTCCGCATAATGTTTAATAGCTAGCAACCCATCTGGGTTGTGTTGGTATTGGCGTAATAGCTGTGCAATCGACTGTTGAGGATCCACTTCAGACCTTTTTATAAGATCTCTGAATTCCATAAATTTTTCATCCACATTAACTGAGGTTTGCGTAATCCTAGGAAGAGACCTAAACCATTTCAATAGAGTCCCGCAAATAAATATTAGTCTAGATTGGTTATTTAATCGAGTTTCTAGTGAATTAACAAAATAGACCTCAATAACATTGAAAAATTCAACATAAGAATCATTTATGTGTTCATAAACGTACTGGTAGTTCTCTGCACCTGTCTCCACTATAATTTCGAATAATTTGGCACCATTAATACCTGGGACAAACATATCATTGCGATATAACATAAACTCATTCCAACGATCCCTAATTAAGGACACAAAAAGAATCGGAATCAACGGTTTTCTAATACCAAAGGGCGGAGCTATAAACAGCCTAATTATATCTTTAAAATTACCCGATGGATTATTTTCCAATAGTTCAATTAACTTTGACCTAAGCGCGAAAAATGATCCATTCGTTATATTTAAATAGTCCAAATTATTAACATTCACATCAAACCTGTCATTATTTTTAAAAATGGCAGCAAATAAAGCATAATCAGGTCCGTTCCCTGTGACTCCAAAGTGTGGACTGCGTGGATCCTCGATTATTTTATCAATTAACTGAGTTGCTGCATTTCTCTGAACTCCCGAAACCACATTCCTATTAAAGCTGTCATTCAAAATTACAGGTGTACAATTGTAAAACTCGTAACATTTATCTGAGAGTATTTCAGCCAGCTCAAATTCAGATGTAATAGTTACCTTCTTTCCAGAGATATACCAATTCTTTTCTTCGTTGAAAGAAGCTATATTTGATAAATATAGAGAGAGTCTATATTTTGTCTCATTAATAAGTACCTCTAACTCTTCTTTAATACCTTTATCTTCAGAGAGTAAAGTCTTGTTTTTTCTTAATAAATCCAATCCTATATAATTGTAAATCTCAGGAAAGATCTCTGATACAGGTTTAGGATGTAGGAAGAATAACTCTTTATTCGATCCTATGCTTAAATCTTGTAGGATAAAGTCTAATGATTCATACATTTCTTGGTCATTTGCTAATACATAATACATGAGTAGATCATGCGTCTGATTCCCTATATTCCAATTTCCTTCAATAATATCTCGTCCGTATACAATTCTTACTGCAGAGAAACGCATCATTCCCTTATCGTCGTTGTATCGTTCTGGGAAGTAAAACTTTTTCACCAGGTTGGTATGAAGCACTTCTATTTCTTTTTCTGAATCTATTTTTAACAATTGCTTCTCATGATCTAACTTTTCTTGTAGATCAACCGAGTTACCTGCAAATAATTCCCAATAATCATTCACTCGGTTAAATCGGATGACCTTATGTTTGCTTAATTCTTCTAGAATCTCTAACAGCTCACCTTTACTAACTTGCGTTGCAAATTCTAAGAATTCTGTATTTAATTTTTGCTCATTTTGTACTGCGCACAAATTCCAAAGGGTAATAATCTTAACTAATTTCATTGCCGACTTCTTGTTTAAAAACCCCTCCGGTAGGCGAGCCACTGCTTTTTTATAGAGAAGAATATGTTCAGAAAAATCATCATTTCCAATATCGTAAGAGTCCGGAAAGAAAAAATCAAACAACTGATGAGCTAAATAATAATCATTAGTTTTATTAATATGGTTTAGTAAGCCACCAGTCTCTTGGCTTTCCAGGAAGGTAAACAGTGTTCTCTCATTCTGTCCGAATACTCGAGTCAGGTTTGGTAGTAAAAATATTGCTACAGGATGAAGTGGGAACATTCCTCGAACGACCAGTTCATCTCGCTCTGTTTGATTAATACTTGGAAAAAGAGGATACTTTCTCAACATCCCCTTTGTACTATTGAACTCTACAGAACTTATAAACGGCTTTTTATCGATATTTTCTGTTAGTATGATTTCAGCGATCCGCAAAAAAGTAATTTGGTCACTTTTTACCAAATATTGATTAAATCTCTTCTCAATACGTTGAAATTCTTTTGCTACATCATCGTTATTTGAACTGAAGTAATAGCGTAGACTTTTGTGAGTGATTAGTAACAAGTGTATGGAACTCATTCTGTTAGCCAATTCAGCAAGATCTTGAATATCTTGCATTGCTTCATTAAATTTAGCAGGGTTCAATCCTTGTAAAAATCTTGCGAATTCATCATAAATGATAAATACACCCAGATTATTATCTTTAAGAATATTTGCTAAATACTCCATCTGTGATAGAAAGCTATAGTCATAATCAATATCAAAAGTAGCTCCAGCAGTAAGAAATGGATAGATCGTTGAAAAATATTTCATTTCTACTTCACTTTGTTTTTTTATCTCTTCAATCCAATTATCCGAATTTCTTCCATCTTTCTCCAATTGAACACAAAATTTTTGATAAGTGTCAGGAAATTCTCGATTCCACGTCATTACTGACTTAATAATTTTTGTGGACAATCCCGGCAGTACAACGTCAATCCCTTTTTCTTTAAGTTTTTTCAAAATCCCCGATAAAATAGAGTGTCTAAATCTTCCTTCATTACCACTCAATAAGATTGGCAAATAAGTTGTTGACAATTTACTAATATCTTTTATTTTCGAAGCAATTTGATCATCAACTTGTTCGAACTTTCCAGCTAATGAATCAATTTCATAAGCACTAGCCATTTTCGAAACGATACTTCCAACTACATTAGCTAACAGAGACTTTCCCGTACCATATGGACCAACAATAATGTGAGCACTATTAGTATCAGTAGTAAAACCATTAATTATCCCTTTCATTGCCTCAGCATGAGACGGCGTCGGGATGTAACGGGTTATTAACTCAGCATTCCCTAGGTCGAATTTTATGTTAATACTAGACTTAAAAGCCATTTCTAATAGGTCATCCTTTCAAGAGTTCACTCTTAATATATTCAACTGACGTTATCATTGGTAGTCTAATGTAATCTAAATTATTTGTTCTAACATACTCAATAGGGTACTTTTCATGGTTAGTAAGAATATTTAATGCTTCTACTACTTTATTTCGAGATAGATTAAATATCTTCCCCCACAAGTTATCACCCTTTACGATCTCATCTACACTAATAAGCCTATCTTCTGGAATAGCATCAGAGTTAAGAAGGATGTAATAAAGCGGTACTATTTCAATTACATTAAGTTCAGGGGTGATTTTCTTGATTGTGTCGAAACCCTCACCTGAGCGTTCGCTCTTCATTAAGGTTAATTTTGAAAACGGGGAAAACATACCATCCTCTGGGTCATTTTCATCCGGTGTTTTTGTGTAAAATTGAATTAAGCAATCTATGTCTCGTTTTAAAGAATTCTCTGATATTTCCTTCACTTCATTTTGACTAACCCAAGTTATAAAGGAACTCAGTAAATCTGGCTTACTGACAGATGTTTCTCTATATCGATTAAAATACCAATCAAAAACTGTAGAGTAGTCATTTGTATTTCTCACTAAGTGATAGTGGAGTATAGCCAATGATTCATTTTTTTGCAAAAGCCGATCATGTTGAAACAAAATCTCACCTAGCTCTGTAAGAGAGTGTATTCGTTGACCTTCAACTATCGTTTCTTCAAGAACGTCAAAGGCAAATAACCAATACTTCAAAGATTCAAGCATATTCTTCCCTAATCCAACTGTCTCAAATGCATAATCATTAAAGAAAAATCTATTGTTTTGTTTTACTGCCTTTAGTCCTTTACTGAACCATTTATCTCTTATATAAAAACTTTGATGTCTAGCGTAAGCCATATTATGTAGCTCTTCCTTTCTACAATAATTACTCCTGGAGAACTATCTCCAGGAGTAATTATACACTATTGTATTGAAGTTGGACAGAACCTTAAAGAACTTATGTTCTGTATTCTTTGAAATCATTTACTTTCATAAATCATTAAAGCAACCACATCCACCAATGTCATTCAAATCTATTGTTTTCAGATTGTTATTCATTTCATCTTTTTGTATTTTCTCTCTGAATTCTCTTAGGCTTAAATAACTTATCTCTTTATCTATTGATTTTCTAATGAAAGGAACTCTTTTACCAATAACTAAAAATAGCTCTTCTTGTTTTGCTTCATGATAAGCATATCGTTCTGGCATTTGATTCAGCAGATTGAAAAAATGTCCCTGACCTCCCTTTACACAGAATCCTCCACAATTATTATGAGAAAACCCCATATCATATAAACGTGGTCTTCTAACCCCATATCTTTCTACCCAATCGCACATATCGCCTTTGGATAAGTAAGGTTCGTCTATCAGTGGGAACTCTACATTATATGGTTTCCAATAATCTACGCACTTTTTTGCACGGTGTTCTTCAGTCCAATCAATTCCAAGGTATAATGTAATTTCATCAGGAGAAAACCTCTTTTCAATCCAACTTCTTGCAGCCTCTCTCTTTAAAATTCTGCTACATGGATCATGTCTTGTATTTCCCATATATCTTGCTTCTTCAAAAACTTGCCATATATGTTTCCCCACAGATATCCATTCCAATTCTCCACCGATATAACCCCAGCTTTCACTCAAAAACCGATATAGATCTTGATCCTCCCCACGATGAGGATGTTGATCATTCTTCTTTTTAGTATCAGTAAATAAATTGATAATATCTTCACTACCGTATTTTTGCATTACACGCATTCCAGCGGCCCAACTTCCGATCCCTCCAGACAAGAAAACTATCCTTTTCAATTCAAAACCTCCCACCAAGAATGAGTTAACTAATAGTTAACATTGATTATAAGTTATCTATTAGTTAACATCAATACTTTCTTGTTAACCTTTCGTTAACTTTAGAGTAAAATATTTTTGAGGTGGGTGATATGCTAATATCCGAAAGAATAAAAACATTAAGGGTTCAAAATGGCCTTACACAGTCACAGCTTGGTGATGCTATCGGAGTTACAAAAGTATCAGTATCTGGTTATGAATCAGGAAAGAGAGTCCCAGATCTAAACACTCTAGTACGAATTGCTGACATTTTTGAGGTGACTGTGGATTTTCTACTTGGAAGGGAGGAGAAAGTAAATCTAGATGATTTACTAAAAGAGGAGCGTCCACCTTATATTTTCTTTGGACAAAATAAACTAGATGAATTAACAACGGAAGAGGCGCATAGACTACAGGAAGAATTAGAAATGTATCGTTTATACCAAATAAAGCGCAAAAAATAAAGCTATGTTATTATTTCTCTCTTCATAATAAATAAGGGCGGAATCATTTTAGATTCCCCTCCTTATTGTTCCCCAGTTTACGGAACCATTACTTAAAGTTTTCAAGTGTTAATAAGTCTAAAAAAGGACAATTAAAAGCTATTCAAAAGTTAACCAGCAAAACTAGAAAAAGCCCCACGGAACCAGAGGTCACTGATATCAGCTCGGCCTAAAATCTGTTGTTGGAGATATATAAAAAAGTAAGAGACTACGTTCTTGTCCTTTCAATGTTTCATAAGAATTAATATATTCATATTACTCTGGAATGATCCATCCTTTTAATCCTTGAGCTTTCTTTCTATCCTCTATTTGATGTCGTATAGCACCATCAGTTCGATCAAAAACTCGTGACAATGATGGAGTAATTGCTTTCATTTCATCAGGGTGAGAAATTTTTGAAGTTACCCAATCTAGAATTACCTTTTCGTCTTCGGTGTAATGCTTTGACAATAATATCACTCCTTCATATTCGATAACGTCTTATTATATCATACCTCAATTAGATTACCTGACTTTAAAGCATGTTCAGCGAGCTTTACACTAATGGCGATACCTCATTAATATATTTGTTTCATGAGCCTCGCATTATATGCAGCTTTCACGAATGATCAAACAGAGCCCGTCGAAACTGACAGATCGCCTAATAGTATGATCACTCACCTCCCCCAACAAAAAAAGACCCCGCATCCGCGGAGCCTCTCATCAAATCTATATTTAATGCCCAGTCCCATGATTATTAACAGTAAACCCGCCAGTGCCTGCCTTCACTTTCACACCCGCATCAGCGCTAGCTGAGGCTCCGATCGCAACTGCACTAATGAACAACAGCGTTGTCAGCAACAAGGATATCTTCTTCGTCATATAAAAACTCCCTCTCTAAGATATTTTTTATAATCCCTTGATACATCTCTTGCTGTGAATCTGATGCCTTGTTTCGGATAAGCTCGTAGAAGGCGACGGATTTTCTAAATCCCGCCTCATCTTCTAGTTTACTACATATCTGTAAAATATCTAGTATTCCATTTAGCGCATCGGTGATATTATTTCTTCTATATAAATAGGTTGCGAGTAAATACTTGTAATCCACGTAGCTTCGGACGTCTTCTCTCTTCTCTTTGCTGCTGATCTCCTCAATCTGGTCCTTGAACAGCTCGAGCACCCAATCGATAGAGTAGTTAAATTTGATTGCGGACTCTAGCACGGTTAGCATCCCGTTCAATAGTTCCTTCTTCGCCAGCGTTTGCAGAAAACGGACATATCCCTGCAGAACTCCGGCGTTGCCCTCAAGCAAATCAATGACATAGCCGTTGGCGGCAGCCATGCTTTTGTAGAAATGGACTTCCGCATATCCCTCTTCATCTAATGGCTTAATCCAGCTCAAATCCTTATACTGGTTAATACATCTTCTTGATTCTGCGTACTGTCCCGTCTTCTGGTGCCCCACCCCCTTCATTAATAGGCTATATCCAAAATAGTATACAATGCTTCTCTTCAGTTGCGGCTTGGGAGACATCCCGATGATATTCTGCGAGGTATCGTAGGTGATGGCAATCACTTCGAATAGCTTATCTGACACCTCAATTACGGCTGGCCAGTTCTCCCATGAAAAAGATAGCTTTATCATGTCTACAAGTGAATCGGCAGCTATACCATCGAGTTCAAGCAACGTCTACACTTCCTCTCAAAACCATTTACACCTATACTATTCCTTTATTTTCCATAGGTCAATATTGCATTTATGCAGTTTGCTAGATTGTCAATATTATTGCAGGTGTTTGGAGGAAGTGCCTTATACATTGCTCTATGAATGACTCATCAACTCATAGAAATACCTTGGCTCCTGAGTCTTATACAGGTTATACCAGGCCTCTAACGTTTGGTCCGGGAATACATCCAGGGCCCGCAGGACATGAACAGTGAACTCCAGCGGAGCTATTCCAGAGGCAGTAATCAGCTTCCCGTCCGTTACCGCAGGCTGCAGCTTATAGTGCTGTTCGCCTGTGTATGCCGGGCAGACCATTTTAAGATACTCCAGATCGTTGCTTGTATGAGCACGGGTATCCAGCAGGCCTGTCCGGGCCAGCCCCATTGTAGCTCCGCAAATCGCCGCAACCCCTATATTGTCCTCCAGACATCTCCCGGCAGCCTGCAGGATAGGCTCGTGGATCGAATCTGTCCATGTCTCTCCACCCGGCAGAATCAGCATATCTCCGCTGCTAGGGCTGCATTCCTCCAGTGTGATGTCAGGCATTATGGTTAATCCGCCCATTGTAGTTATAGGGTTCTTGTCTAGCCCTACGGTGACTAGTTTAGAGGAGGCTTGCCCCTTCTTAAAGTATCTTCCTGAGTTCAGCTCGGCAGTCAGGTAGCCGATTTCCCAGTCCGCCATAGTGTCCAAAACATACAGATATACAGTTTGATTCATTGATAAATCCCCCTTTTCGTGATTACCTCCATAATAAAACAGCTCCACTGACATCCGCTGTCAGTGAAGCTGTTACTGCTGATAATATTCCATTAACTCCGCTGCAACAGCAACGAGCCTGTCCTTTAAGCTCTGCGGCTCCATCACTTGAATGGACTTCCCATAGGGCAGAAGAAAGGAAGGGACATACCTGTGAACGTTCTCCTCCTCAAGGGTAAAAATCGCCTGACCCGCTGTCCGCTCCTTCAGATGATGCCCCAGAAACCAGTGCATACACAGGTCGTCCAGCGCATCCGCCGTACCTTCTATCCTTACAGCCATCCATTCCTCCTTGCCTGCTGCATCAGGCAGCAGATTATGCAGGAAGCTGTCACGGGCCGAGAAACCCTCCAAGCGCTCAAAGCTCTCAGCCGTACGCTCGATCGTCAGAATCCGGTCGGCCCGGAAGCTGCGAAGCTCTTTTTTCAAGTGGCAAAAGGCAACCGTGTACCATCTGTTATTCCAGTAGACCATTCCATACGGGTCGATCCTCCTGTTCTTGGCATGCTCCTCACGGCCTGTACGGTAAGCAATTTCTACAGAGCATTCATTGGCTACCGCCCATTCCAATTCCGCGAGCACCGGCTGGACAGCAGCAGGCAACGTATGATTTATAACCTCAACACCTGCTACATGGCGGCTAAGCACCTGCTTCTGCTCCTGATTCGAATACATTTTTAGCTTGGCTGCGGCATTGTCCAATACGTCAGTCATAGGATATCCGGCTTCTTTGGCAAAAAAAGCAGCATGCAGCAGCGCCTTCTTCTCCTCCATATCAAACAGCAGCGGTGCTCTAATCACATTACTGAGCAGGCTATATCCGCCGTTATGCCCAGCGTCGGAGATGATTGGCACTCCGCTGGCACATAATGCATCGATATACCGGTACACGGTCCGTATATTGATTTCCAGCTTCTCGGCGAGCTGCTTCGCCGTTATTTTCACGCCGGAGTTCAGCATCCATAGAATGGCCAGCATATTATCTTGTTTCGGCATGACATAACCCTCATTTTCTTAAAATCTGCTAGAACCAGTTTACCTCACAACGCCTCCCGCCGCAGCTTATAAAAATAAAGACGCCAAGGGAGCTCCCCAGCGTCTTATTGCCATTCTATTAATTCTTACCGCCGTACCCCTGATAGGTAGCATAAACGGCATTTGCATATTGATCGGCCAGGATAGGACGGCCATAGGAATCGGTAGCACCCGGATACCAGTTATCCCCTCCGTTATAGTGCAGCAATCCGTTATAGATGCTTCCGAACCGGGAGATTTTTTCATCCAGAATCAGTCCGCCCAAGGCTACTTGGTCCTGTTCACTGCTGTGATTATAGGTGCGGCCGAATTTGGCGCTGAATTGTGAGAGATAGGCATTGCGTGTGTTGGGTTCCACCTGCATCAAGCCGTCTCCGGCTGACGGGCTGCCCGGCAGGCCTGCTCCAAAGCTGCTCTCCTTCTTGATAACCGCACTTAGCAAGAGGGCAAAATCTCCGCCTTTACCGAACTTATTGTCTACATTCATTACATAGGTCCAGATTTGACTTGGAACCTCGGAAGGCTTGGTTACAGAGGTCTGCGGTGAGCCGATATAGATTTTAACCGAAGTCATCTTGTCATTGACATTGTCGCCAACCCAGGAGGAATTAGCTGTATAAGTCCATTTGGTGCCTCCAAAGTTTTCATTCTCATAGACTTCAACAGTCCAGCCGCTAGGAACCTTCAGCGAGGACATCCAGTCATTCGGAATGCCTGCAGCGTTCAGCTGAGACAGTGTATAGTTACCTGTTCCAAGCGTTACTGCCTTCCCGCCATAATTGATATCTGCATAAAAGGTGGCCCCGTTTGTTGCCGGAGGTGGCGTTGGGGTCGGGGTGGTTGTTCCTCCTCCACTCTTCCATAAGGCAGGTACATTAGCCGGCTCCCAGCCGGTGAGGGAAGTGTGGGCCTGAAGGCAGGTATACGTACTTCCGCTATAGGTTACGGTATCATTTACTGCATATGCAGTATTTGGAGCCCATGCTCCTTTGGCGGCAGCGTTTGCAGGTGTTAAGCTCGTGAAGAACAGGGATAGAAATACTGCTACAACTACCAGCAGCGATACGGCTCTTGCGGGAACTTTTTTCAAAATCGGAAGCCTCCCTTATTTAGTTTACCGGTTTCGGCCGTAAACCGAACCACAGGTCTATTGTATTGTCGTTTGTGAAAATCATTCCATACTCGATAAACTTTAATTGGCTGGCTCCATAACCTCTCTCACTTCACCAATCTAAAAGAAGACCCAGTTAACCACTATAGATATGTAGCTAATGGAAATAAAGTTAAATTTTAAATTAACCGGGATACAACATTCCGGCAATTTCAAACCGATAATAATAAAGGTTACTGCTTGAATACAGCCTCCTTTAAGAAGGCTATCTATAGGAACATCAGTATATTCCAGCGAATGTTGCAGATTGGGGTCGACATCATCATGAGAGGGATTCTCCGGATCAGTTCTCGTAATATCCTGCTTCGTATAGCTGTAGCCGTTGTTATTGGTCTGGTTGCAAGCTATGCCATCCTGGCTACACCGTCAGGTGCCCCCAAGCTCCAAAGTGAACAAGGCTTTCTGGATTTAACACAGCATACTATCATTAAGCAGCCGCAAAAGCTGCAGGGGGAATGGGCATTTTACTGGCAGGAGCTGCTCTCGCCGGAGGATATACACACCCGGATAACAGGAGGGGAAACAGCTGACCGGTATATCAGCATCCCCCAGTCCTGGTTAGGCTATAAGCTGGATGGTCAAGAGCTGAAGGGAGAAGGCTTTGCCACCTTTCGGCTGGTCATCCGGCTTAGCGGGCAGGATCAGAATGAGCAGCTTGCCCTGAGACTGCCTACTATTTTTCATGCGTATAAATTATGGGTTAACGGAGAACTGCGCGAAGAAGTTGGTGTTGTAGGTAAGGACAACAGTGGCATGAACCCGCGTCTGGCAACGAAGCTGGTGTTCTTCCAGCCCGGGAACGACACGGTAGAGCTGGTTATGCAAGTATCGAACTTTCATCATAAGCGGGGCGGCATCACTAAGGATATCGAGCTGGGCGGCAGCAATGTGCTTGCGGCCAGGGCACAGCTGAAGGTTGCCTCTGAGATGTTCATAACCGCGAGCCTGCTCGTGTTAGGCTTGTATAATCTGCTGTTATTCATGCTGCGCCGCAAGGACAGGGCTCCGCTGTACTTCGGTCTGTTCACCTTGTTATTCGGTATCCGGTCCCTCCTGAACGGCGAGCTTATGCTTACCCAATGGTTTCCTCATTTTCCGTGGGAATTGCAGTTTAAGATTGAGTATTTGACGCTTTGCCTCGGCGGTTATATTATCACCAAGTACTTTGAATGCATTTTTCCGAATGTTGTGTCGCGGTGGTTTCGGCTTAGCACCCGTATCGCAACCGGCTTACTTTGCCTGGTGATTGTGCTGACCCCTGCACTCCTCTATTCGAAAATGCTGGTGCTGATTGGTGTTATCGTTGTGCTGCAAATGGCGTATCTGATGGTTGGGCTGGCTGTGGCGGCCATACGGCGTATGGAAGGCGCACTGATCTTCCTGCTCGTGTCGGTGGTGGCGCTGGTTACGGTGATCAACGATTTTTTATATTTCAATGAATGGTCAATCATTGGGAATACCTCTCCGTTCGGGCTGCTGATCTTTACGATCGCACAGCTGATTCTGTTGTCTTCAAGGTTTACGAGGGCGGCAACAAACGAAGAGCGGATTGCACGTGAGCTGCAGGAGGCTAACAACAAGCTCACTGAGATGAATTCCAGTCTGGAGCAGATTGTATTGTATCGCACACACGCCTTATCCGCAGCTCATGAGGATCTCCGCATGTCGTATGAGCGGCTGCTTCACTCCGAGCAAGGCAGAAAGAAGCTGCTTGCCTACATTACGCATGATCTGCGCCTGCCGCTGTCCAGCATGCTTGGTTATGTCGAGGCTGTGCTGGATAGGGTTAAGCCGGAGCGCAATGAACAGTACCTGAAGTATATCCGGGATAACACGATAAGGGTTAACCGGATGATCGGGGAGTTGTCCTTCCTGTCGCAGCTGGAGACGGGGCAGGTAGCGTACCAGATGGAGCCGGTGCGGGTGATGGACTTCCTGCGCAGTTTCTTCGAGCAATACGAGCTGGTTGTTCGTGATGCTGGGCTGGATTTCGTACTGGATACCGGACCTACGGAGGATATCGGATATACGGAAGGAGATCAACGATCCGGCTCGCCTGTTGTCCGGATAGATGCTCAAAGATTAGAGCAGGCCTTGTTCAATCTGGTGTCGAACGCGATGAAGTTCACCTCCAGCGGCGGGATGGTGCGTCTGGCACTGACCGTGGACGAGGCAAAAGAGACAGAAGCCCGCTGTGCAATCATTAGCATACAGGACTCCGGTACAGGCATCCCCCCGGAGCAGCTCGAGCAAATCTTCGACCGCAATTACCGGGTAGAGCTGCCGGGCACGGACAAGGGCGTAGAGGGCAGCGGGCTTGGGCTGGCGATTTGCCGGGAAATCGTACAAGCGCATGGCGGAAACGTCCGGGCAGAGAGCGACGGCAAGACGGGGTCGATATTCTATGTATCGCTGCCTTGTATATGAGCAGCAGGAAGGTGATGGCGTGATAGACACTTACAAAATTATGATCGTCGACGATGATCCCCACATCTGTGAGATTATTCAGGCGTATTGCGAACGGGAAGGCTTTGTAGCCTCGTATAGCCACAGCGGGACAGAAGCCACGCTGCTGCTTACCTCGTTTGATCCGGATTTGATTGTACTGGATGTAATGCTGGCTAATGAAAATGGCATTGACTGGTGCAGGAGCGCACGCAGCTACACGAATGCGCCGATCGTATTTCTGAGCAGTCATGAGGAGGACGAGATCAAAATCAGCGCGTTATCTTACGGGGGCGACGATTATGTGACCAAGCCGTTTAGCCCGGGTGTACTTATGGCCAAGATCAAAGCTCATCTTCGCAGAGTATCCGCAGGCAGAAGGGAGCAGCTGCTGGAGCTGCCGGGCTTGACGCTGGATTTCTATGCACAGTCTGTTAATCTAGGCAGTAAGACCCTCTTTTTATCGAAAAAAGAGTTTAGTCTGCTCTCCTACATGGCCCAGAACGTTAACCGTGTCGTCACCGTCGATACCTTGTTTCATCTCGTCTGGGGAATGGATAGTCTGGAGGATACGAGAACGGTCGCTGTACATATCAGTAATTTGCGCAAAAAAATCGAGGCAGATCCTGTTAATCCGGAGAGAATCATTACCATTCGTGGGCAAGGCTATATGCTGGCCGCCAGCAAGCGCGAGCAAACGGATAAGGGCAGGTAGTGTGCTTGGGCTCCTCCCTTCCATAACAAGCAGCAGAAACGGACACCTTCCTAACCAGGACGGTGTCCGTTTCTCCGAGAAATGAAAATCAAAGAATAAGCTTGTAGCGGCTCACAACGTCCCCCGCCGCAGCTCATAAAAATACTGCACCGCCGGATGCTTCAGCTCCATCTTCCCGGCCATGCTTAGAATCCGCTTTTTGCCGACCCGTCTGTCCAGCAGAGCCAGAATATTCAGCATCAGGTCGCTGCTCTCCATACTCTCCTCTATCGGAGTGACCAGAAACTTGTTAGCCACCACGATAAAATTCGACTTCGTTAATGCCGTCTGGGCGGACAAAAGCTCCTTGGCATGCTCTGTGCTCTTTCGGCTGCCGGCCATGACGATCAGGCGATCCTCCGGCACTGGCCCTTTGACGGTTTGTCTGACTGCTTCAATGTCCTCACTTGTGACAGGAATCCGGATACCCGGATCGTTCTTGATGTCCAGCTCTGTCTGATACCATCTGATCGGGTTACTTTTATCGCTCATGCTGAGCAGATTCTTTTTATCGACCGAGATGTAACAGATCCCTGATTTATCAGGCAGATAACGGTAGCCCGGCGCGCGGTATTCTACCCTTCCGTTTAAGGCAGGACTCAGAAAGCCCTCCAGCTGCTGCTTCAATTTACTCCAGGACATGTAATCCTCCTTACCCGTTAAATATCTATACGTTCTCCGCCTCGTCAGGCTCCTTACTCACAAAAGCATCCAGCAGCGCACGCACTTCACCCGTTGACTTGGTATTCATCAGGGTATTTCTTAGTTCTCCGGCTCCGCGGAAGCCGCGGACGTAGATTTTGAAGAACCGCTGAAGCGGGCTGAACGAGCGTGGTGCCTGTCCTGCGTATTGATCATAAAGGTCCAGATGCAGCCGCAGCAGATCCAGCAGTTCCGCGCTACTGTGCTCCTTCGGCTCCTGCTCAAACGCAAACGGATTCTGAAAAATCCCCCGCCCGATCATAATCCCATCCACCCCATACTCCTCAGCAAGCTTCAGGCCAGTCTGGCGGTCAGGGATATCTCCGTTAATGGTTAACAAGGTATTGGGTGCAATCTCATCGCGAAGCTTTTTGATCTCAGGAATCAGCTCCCAGTGGGCATCCACCTTGCTCATTTCCTCACGTGTGCGCAGATGAATCGACAGATTCACAATATCCTGCTGCAAAATATGGGTTAACCAGCCGCGCCATTCATCGATTTCGGTGAACCCGAGCCTTGTTTTCACGCTGACCGGCAGTCCCCCGGCCTTCGCCGCCTGGATGATCTCCGCTGCAAGCTCGGGACGGCAGATCAGGCCGCTTCCCTTCCCGTTCTCGGCTACGTTCGCTACAGGACAGCCCATGTTAAGGTCGATGCCCTTGAAGCCTTCCTCCGCCATCCCGATGCTCATCTGCCGGAAATATTCCGGCTTATCTCCCCAGATATGCGCAACAATCGGCTGCTCATCCTCTGTAAACGTCAACCGCCCGCGCACCGCATGATGCCCCTCCGGGTGGCAGTAGCTCTCCGTATTCGCAAACTCGGTAAAAAACACATCCGGTCTGCCCGCCTTACTTACGACATGACGAAACACCACATCCGTCACATCCTCCATCGGCGCCAATATAAAAAAGGGACGCGGCAAATCGCGCCAAAAGTTAGTTGTCATGTTGGAAACCTCTCTATGGGTATCAGGATAAAGCTTTATCCTGAGTATGATTTAATTGTAGACATTTCATAAGTATATCATAACCCAATAAAAAAGAGGGGGTATGCCCCTCTAGTCAGCGAATCAGCAAGTCCAATTTAGCAACAACTTCTGATAGTATTGCCTGCGGTATTTTACAGATGAACGCTGCCTGCCAGGACTGCCAGTCTAAACTCTTTACTTGATCGGCAAGGATAACTCCTTCGATGGGCTGATTGTGCGGAATAATGACTTCAAACGAGTGGCCCTAGTCGCCGCGATCCGGTACGTACCCGTCCATCACCATATTTCCCGTCCTTGTTGCTCTCCAGTAGAAACCTCTTTATGGAGATTTCCCGGTGTGACCCAGGATAGGATATCGTCCAGAGTAGCTGACTTCGGAATACGAATGCCTAAGCTGTTACCCCATTTTTGAACCTGGAACCTGGAACCGCCCCCCGGAATGTTTAAACAAAGTATAAACGCACTGTTCTTAAAGGCCAATTCGTTGCAGTCCCAAAAACAGTCAAAAACAACTATAACCAACCCTTACACATTCCCAGTAACCAGTTGATGCTATTGTTATTTTATACCATTACAACGAGGAGCGATGTTGATTTGATTAATCTTTTGAATACTGCTCAGAAGGCCTTAAGTAACTACGCAATAACTTGCAAGTCGGTTGATTTTATCGCACAAAGCGGGAATACGATCTATAAGGTCACTGACATGGACAACAACAGCTACAGCCTGCGCCTGCACCAATCCAAAGGGGATGCTCTTGAAAGCTTCTGGAGTAAGCCGGAAGTGATCGATTCTGAAATGGTCTGGCTTCAAGCCCTGGCCTTGGAAACAGATGTAACTGTGCCGGCACCTTTTAAGAATATCCGCGGGGAATTCATCACGAACGTAGACGATATTAATTGCACTTTACTAAGATGGGTGGAGGGTGAGCAGAAGCCCTTTATTCCTACTGTAGAGGACGCGGCGGCTATAGGGGGAATGATGGGTAAATTACACCGGCAAGCCTCGAATTGGAGCATCCCAGGTTTATTTGAACGCCCTTCCTTTGACAGCTCCCGGATACTGCAATCCCTGGACAAGCTTGAAGAGCAGTCTGATGCAGGTATGCTTAACGCAGAGGATACAGCGCTTCTTCAGCAAGCCGGTCACCGAGTCATTGCAATGATGAACACTATTGAAAGAGCTCCAGGCAATTGGGGAATGATTCATGCGGATTTAATTCCAAATAATCTGGTGTTTCATGGAAAAGAGGTACGGCCGATCGACTTTGGCGCTTGCGGGTTTGGATACTATTTAGTTGATCTTGGCTGGACGTTCTCCTATATCCATCCTGCATTTAGAGAACAGCTGCTTCAATCCTATGCGGAGTATTATCCGTTACCGGATAACCATGTTGAGTTGTTGGAGGGCTTTTTTATTGCAGCGCAGCTGGAAACTATGAATTTCTGGCTGGGTCTGCCTGACTGGCAGGAATGGCTGCCTGATCATATTGGAAGATTAGCAAGCAGAGAGGTTAGTACCTATATGAATGGTCAATCGTTCCTCTATAGCGGGAAACCTTACTGGGAATAGGCTGACACTTTACACTAACCTCAGTCAGTGGGTTCAGGGTCAAATCCGTTTAAGTGTACTTTGTACAATTAAAACAGAGAAAATGAATCATTATAAGAAAATAAATGTATTCTGTACATCTATTTTCCTCGAAAAAGCCGGTTTCGGGCATTTTCAGCAAATATAAGTGTACAGAGTGCAGTTATATTCTAAAACGGCGCTAATTAGTCAGGTTTAGTTGCAGAAAGTACAGTTATTTCGGCTCACCAAGTTAGCCCAAGTCCTAACCCCATCGACGGACTTGGGCTGTGGTAGCGGCGGATCGCCCCCTCGTCAGGTTATAACCTTAATTACGTTCTATATAGAATGAAATCTTTTAATATCACATGTTGAAATACAATCTCTCCCCCTTTTATATGTTCCTGCTCTTTCTTCTGCAGAATGCCATCTTCCAATACATCAAATTTGAGTACTCCGCAACCAGGATTAATAGTGATTTTCAGGAATTCTGCAGAAATATGATTAATCGAGGTATCACTAGAGATATTCATAGTAATCGATTTAGCCAAAAGTCCTTCAGCTTCCAGCCCTCCAGAAATCTCTAAAGTTTGGGTGCTGATCACTCCTTTACATGTTATCCCTCCTAACACATCAATTGAGGTAGCAGATATATTCCCATTAACCTCAAGTGATCCGTTAACATCAATTACATCTGCGTGTAAATTGCCATGAACCAGTCCGGCGCCCATAACGTCAATTACATCATACTCTCCACTCTGGATCTCAGAGTAACCCTGTACAACAATATTTTTGCTCAAGCTTGCTTCTCCTCCTCTTAATTAAAATTTGTGTTATATAGATCGAACTAATATTATGCTGTTTTGGGATTGCATGTGACTCCAGAGAATGTTTGGACTTCCAGCCGCTGTTGTCTCCTCCGCCACCCCTCGTTTAAGCGCTTTCAAACAGGCATTACATTAGCTTATAGCCATCACATATATTTGGCATGGGTTCAGTTCACCCCATAGTGTCGGGAACACCTCCAGCTCCTTAAAACCAAGGCCTAAATAAAATCGGTTTGTATGATCATACTCCTCATATCGCCCCATTTGGACCGTTTTCATTCTTTTAGAAACCCATTACGGCAAGCTCTACTGTATCCTTACCTGTTTCTTTCAGACACAGAAATCCTATGGCGTGCTGGTTTTCTTTTGCCACAAAAAACGGCTGCTGTACACTTTCCAGAATATAATCCTCTCTTGTTTCCGGAATCCCAAACCACTCCGGCAGAGCCTCGAGTATTCCACGGGCTATAACCTTTTTGTCATTATTATCACAAATCTGAGCGACTCTCTTCTTCTCCAAGCTATTCCCCCCCATCAATTACTGACCCCCGGCGGCTGCTCCTCTAGCAAAATAATAGCTTCTCCCCGTTCCTGTCTAATCTGAATATTCTCTCTGCCCCAGGAGCACATCACGTCAATGATCCGATTGGCTGTAACGCCATATTCCGTCAGGCTATATTCGACTTTTGGCGGCATCTGCTGATAGACAAACCGTTTTACCAGCCCGTCCTTTTCAAGCTCACGAAGCTGCTGAATCAGCACCTTTTGCGAAATACCGGAAATACTGTGCTGTAGCTCGCTGGTTCTCTTTGTGCCGGACATCAGTAAACATATAATCAACGCCTTCCATTTGCCGCCGATAATCTCCAGAGTCGCCTCTATGCCCAGATGATATTGCTTCATATAATAACACCCCGTTCATGCTGATCTATCAAGCCAGTTAAAAGATTTATTATCGCATTCCGTGTCTGGTCGAGTCTAGTACACACTTTGAGGTAACCATCTTACTTTATTGTGTGTATTTTCATTTGCCAAAGCCTGCAACATAATGGTGGTATCAACTATACGGGTTAAAAGGAGCTTTCATTATGAAGACACTGGTGATTCTGGCGCATCCTAATCTGGAGGGTTCAAGGGTTAACCTGAGATGGAAAGAAGAGCTGCTGCAATATCCAAACGATGTTACCCTCCATGAGCTTTACAAAGAGTATCCTGACTGGAGCATTAATGTTCAAACCGAGCAACAACGGTTAGAGGCACATGAGCATATTGTCTTTCAATTCCCGCTGTATTGGTACAGCTATCCGCCTTTATTGAAGAAATGGTTTGATGATGTCTTCACTCACGGATGGGCTTACGGATCAAAAGGAGACCGGCTAAAAGGGAAAAAGCTGGGCCTCGCCATGTCCATCGGGGATAAGCAGGAAAATTATCTGCCTGAGGGCTCCGTTTCTTTTACCGTAGATCAGGTGACGACGCCTTTCAAAGCCAGCGCAAACCATGTAGGCGCAGTTGCATTACCCTATTTCGCTGTGTTCGGAGCTTCCTTTCAGGCCAGTGATGCAGAAATCGATCAAAGTGCAAGGGGTTATATCCGTTATATTAATAAGTATAGATGGCAGTGACTAAGCCGGAGTAACACGCAAAACGAGTGGCTTTGACTTCATTGCATATTAACTTTGCACAAATTACTCATGCCCCCTGTTCATGATTCATATAGAATAGCTCTTGTAAGCAACGAAGGGAGCCATCAACTATGATATTAAATGTACAGGACGTATCCATACGTTACCATAAAGCCAATAAAAATGCGGTGACCAAAGCCTCCTTTTCTATCGAAGATAACAGCATCGTATCGATTGTGGGGCATAACGGGGCAGGAAAAAGCACCTTGATTCAAGCCATCATGCAAAACTTAAACTATGAAGGCGCCATTACATATGGTTTTAATAAAAAGGAGCTCTATAAATACATCAGGGTGCAGACTCAGACGTCCACGTTCGAAAAAAACGCCAAAGTAAAGGATATTGTACAGCTCTATATTGAACTGCTGGATAGCCGGGAGACGGTGGATGAGCTGCTGCAAAGTGTGCAAATGCTGCCCTTTAAGAATTCCTATCTGGAGAAGCTGTCCGGCGGCGAAAAGCAAAAAATCGCGGTGCTGCTGGCGACCATCGGCAATCCTAAGCTGATTATTCTGGATGAGCTTACGACAGGGCTGGATGTTATGTCCCGCAGAATGATCTGGGATCTTCTGAACAAAATCCGTAAGGAGAAGGGCGTTAGTATGCTGCTGACCAGCCACTTTTTAGACGAGGTGGAGTACTTGTCCGACTATGTGATTGTCCTTGAACAGGGTATGGTTAAGCTGCAGGGGACTGTTCCTGATCTGATCAATGCTGCCTTTGCGGGGCATAAAATAGCGACCTGTCTTGTGGATTCCAGCTTTAGCTTCTCCTCCCTAAAATATGCGTATAAGCAGCAAAGCAATAAAGTAATGATCGAATACAAGGAAGAGAACGAAAAGGATGTATTCGATAACCTGAAAATTTGCGGGGGATACGATATCCAGCTGCAGAAACGGACGTTTGAGGATGCTTTTCTAACAATGATTGGCTATGAGCTGGATGAGAAGGGAGAAACTAAATGAAACCCGTAATAAGCTTAACCAAATATAATTTCAAGCTGTTATTCAGAGATAAATCGTCTGTCCTTATGGCCTTCTTGATGCCGATCGGCTTTTATATTTTATTCGGATATATGCTGCAAAATGTGGAGTTCAGCGGCTCGTCCTTATCTGACCTGCTCATCCCGCTGTACATCATCATTATTATTGGCAATGCGGTGATCAGCGTGTTCGGAACGTTTTATGTACAGGCGAGGGAAAGCGGCAACCTGCAAAAATTCAAGTTCATGGGTGTCAGCGAGCTCTGCTTCTCCTTCACTTTATTCGTGGCGACCTTTGCCTTTCAGCTTATCGTCATTGTCGCTTTCATTGTATTTACTTATTTCTATAAGGGAACCGTATTCCCCATGCAAAATATCATCCCGGTACTTGTTACCCTTGCCGTCATTGAGATTTTCCATTTTGCAGTTACGTTCCTGTTAACCTCAATTCTGAGAAAGGCTTCTATCTATAATCCGATCTCCTTAGCCTTTTATATGTTCCAGATGTTCCTTGGCGGCTTAACGTTTCCGATTGAAATGTTCCCGCAGTTTCTGCAAAAGCTGGTGTATTATATTAATCCGGTCATCTACGGACGAAATGCTTTGCTGGCGGCTTGGACTGGCAACTCTGCATTCGGCAGTGTGGTTAAAGATAATGTGATCCTGCTCGCCATCTCTGCCGGACTTGTGATCGCAGCAATCTGTGTTCAGCGCTTAGTTTTCTCGCAAAAGACATCCGCAGCACTGGTACAATAAATAAAGGCATCCAAAGCGGATGCCTTTTTCCTTTTCACCGATTGTTCGACAGCTTAATAACGCCCAGCTCGATCCCTTTTACAATGGCAGCAACGGTGGAGTTCACCATCAGCTTATCGTTAATCGACATTAGATGATTGTTGACTGTGCGTCTGCTGATAAACAGCTTATCGGCAATCACCTGCTGCGTATCCCCGTTGCTTGCACACTGCAAAATTTCCTTCTCACGCGGGGTCAGCTCCTCGATCACAGCATCCTCATTTTCCATAAAGATGGTGCCGCCCTGCTGGAGCTGCCTGATGCTGTCGATCAGATGCTCGACGGACATATTTTTATCTAAAAAGCCCTTAGCCCCCATGCGCTTCGCTTCCAGATTGTATTCATGCAGGTTGTATCCGGATAAGAAAGCGACCTTCTGCTCAGGAAAATGGTACAGCACCTCCCGGCACACATCGAGTCCGCTATACGCGCCCATATGAATATCCAGCAGAATCAAATCGGGCTTTTCCTGCTGTACAATTTCCGTTATGTTATCCGGTGTCTGGAAGCACAGAAATTCACCGATATGGTTCGCCATGACAATTTCCAGGCTTTTTGCAAACAGCTTATGATCATCAAATAAGAGTACCTTCATATGTTCTCCTTGGAAGTCGTAGTATGAACAATTTATAATCCTCATGCTGAGCCCATTCAAAAGCGCCGCCAAGCGAACCCGCCTGCTGCCTCAAGCTGGAAAGCCCCAAATGCTTAATCTTTCCCTCCATGTCCTCCTGCACGAGTGGTTTGCCATCCTCTTTCACTTCCATAATCCAGTGGTCCGCGGTATACAAATGAATCCAGATATGATCTGCCTCCGCATATTTACAGGTGTTCGCCAGGAGCTCCTGCAGCGTACGGTACAATAAATACGCAGACTGCTCATCCATCCGCTCGAGAATTTCATACTGAATATGGGGAGCCGGAATGCTGCCATACCGCTTCCGCAGCTCATCAAGCAGGATATGAATGTTCCGTTCAAAAGACAGGTCAGCAAGGGTAGACGGATAAATCTCATGCATTTGCGAGCGTATCGACGTATTCAGGTCGCCCAAGGTTTCTACCGCCAGCTCCTTCAGCGCAGACTGCTCCGTTGGTAAAGTGGCTACGATATTTTTGGTCGCAATGATATTTTGCAGAATGTTATCGTGCAGATAATACGTCACCTCTTTGCGGAACCTCAGCTCCTCACTGAAATTCCCGCCCTGGTCAGCATCCGGCAGCTTCATCCTGCCCATCTCTTCCCATTGGCTAAGCTTGTCCTGCATATAACGGGTTAAGGCGTATGCCATATAATATTGCCCGGGCGTAAAAGACTGGTGTGTATGGGTTTCGTGAATCATCAGCATGACTTCTCCTGCATAAAGCGACTTGCCTGACTTAAACTCCGGTTCAAGAAAGACCCCACTGGTATACACAGCCTTGTGTTTATATAGGATTCTAATACCGTCATTAGGAAACATAGGGGCCAGCTTGGAATCAAAACCGGACCAGGACAACCCTTTTTCCTGCTGGCTTAGTGCATCCTCCCATTGCTTCACGAACCAGTCACCCAGCCCGTCCTGGAGTAGTGCATACTTGGCCTGGATTACCCGCTGTATATGGAAGCATGCTGCAAATGCGATCACTAATAACATCAGGCTGCCTGCTAAATAAACAGCGAATGGGCTGCTGTCACCTGCATAAACCCGCTTATAGCTGGCTATGGAGTAGCCAAACAGCATACCTGTCATACATAGGAAAATAATAGCTTCTGAGTAGAGCAAGCGGAATAACACCTGTTGTATTGACGCTGACATCACATACATAACAAAGATCAGAAAGCTCACCGGCAATGTGAAAATGGTGTTTTCCTGATAAGGGAACAGCACCGGTGACACACAAGCAGCAATCGCTAAGCTATGTAATAACCCTAATATAATCACATTCCATTTTTGCAACGTATTCATCTCTGCATGCAGCACCATCACAATGGCGTATAGGGTACAGACCGTAAATAATAGGACCGGATTTAGAGCAAATGCCGCTAGCAGATTGGCTAACAGGGTAATATAATATATCATTTTAATCCAAGGCTGAATGGACCTTCGCCTCATATAATAAATTGAAGCTGCGATAAAGATAAGCGCTGAGCCGTAAAATAAATAAGAGTGGCTGTCATACAATAAAAACATCCATAAAAAAAGATGCACGGGAATGTAATATTCCGGCTTCGCTTGATTGGCAAAAAACAAATAGCTGCACAGCAGCATATTGCCGATCACAAATATAAACAGGTAATGCGCCGGAGGAACGATCACCTCATTCTGAAATAAGCAAATCAAAGCTAATACAACGGAGTATATAAAAAATAGCATTTTGGTGCTGGTATGGATGCGGGTTCCGGTTAGTTTAGGTTGCATTGGAGGGCTCCTGATCTTCTGGCTTTGCTGTCGAATCCATTATAGCTCTTTGAATAACGAAGTTGAACCCAATATAATAAGTGTAACTATGCTCTTATGCCCCATACATAATGAAGGAGGAGGCACCCATGGCGTTCATTCCGTTAAACTGTCCCAACTGCAGCGGAAGAATCGAATACAAGGAAGGTACAATCCTCAAGTGTCCCTATTGTCAGACAGAGCTTTTGTTAAAGCAAAATAACGTCTACTATGTGGATCAGACTATTAACCATTATCACGGGATACCTCCTAAGCCCGCAAAGAGAACGTCCGTCTCCCTAAGGCTGGTGCTGCTGCTGCTTCTGGTCCTATCCGGCGCCGTCAGTACTTACTTCTACTACAGTCTCAGCTCTCCTCAGCAAAAAATAGAGGCCAGTCTGCCTGTGCGGACAATGCCCGAAAGTGAGGTCCTGCTCTCCTTTTTGCGGGAAATCTTCGATAAAGGGTCTGCCCTGCCGACAGAGGAGGAATTGGCCCGACTGCGCTATTTAACCGTAGAGCGCTCGGACGATGACCAGTGGCAATTTACTTACAGCCTCTCCGATCCCTTCAGCGATGAGCAGGCCGGGAAGATCACTTATATTACCCGGGACAAGAGATTGAATGCAGAGCAGATTGATCAGCGGGATTTTGAAGCCTTTAAAGGTCTAACGGCGCTCAACCTGACCGGAACCTACGAAATCTCCCAGACGGATAAAACCAGTTTTGCCCATATGGCAGGCTTAAAAAGCTATGGCGGGGCCTTTAACGAATCCTTCAGCAGATTTTCCGGCTATTTTGGCGATAAGTCGAAAATCACAGAGCTTACTACCCAGCTTCGCAGCAATCAGGAAGTAGCCCTGCTGCTTGAATTCCCCAATCTCAGCTCTCTGTCCATTACCTATATGGATGAGTCCGTAACGGATTATCATCTGCTGAATAAGCTGCCGCTCAAATCTCTTTCACTAACCTTTGTCGATGAACTGGGGTGGCTGTCGTCCATGACCGGGCTAACCTCACTGGCCATCCATTACAGTGAAGCCACAGACCTGCAGCCGCTGTATGCGCTAACCCGGCTTCAGGAGCTTCAGCTTTCTTATTTAAGCAATGTAAAGTCCATCGACTTTGTGCAAAATATGCCTGCCTTGCAGACACTAGATCTCGAAAGCTTGAGTTTTTCCAGCCTGGAGCGTCTGGCCGGCAAGGCCTCCATTACTGCACTCCGCCTGGCTTCCCTAGGCCAGCTTAGCTCCGTAGAGCCCGTGAACAGCCTGCCCTCTCTGCGGGAATTAACGTTGTCCGGTTACTACGAGAAGGCAGAGACGCTGGCATTGCCGGGCGTACAGCGGGTGGAAATCCCCGGCTCCCTCCTTCCCGGACTGGAGGCGCCTGCCGTAACTGCCCTGACGCTGCGGGGCGGGAGCTCGGAGTTGAATATAACCGGGCTGGGGAAATTCCCGGAGCTGACGCAGCTTGACCTCTGGGAGATCGACGAAATGGCCCATCTTGACGCCTTGGACGACTTGCCCCGCCTGCAGACACTAAGTCTCTACGACTCCTCACTGTATAAGGAGAGCGATGCCCTATTTCGTCTGAAACAGGTGAAAACGCTGGTCTGCTCGGAATGCCGGCTGAATTTCACACAACAGGCAGCTGAGCCGAACAGCGTGCTTGAGCACTTGACCATAGATCAGCCCTATTTCAGCGTAAACAATACCTCTGTCAGTGACATTGACCAGGTGCTGCCTTATTTCGCAAAGTTGTCCGCGCTGCGTTCCTTCACCCTGCAGGACAGCAATTTGGCTTCTCTGGAATTCATGGGCAACTGGCAGGCGATTGAAGAGCTTCATCTGGAGAACAATGCCATCTCCAATATAGAAGTCCTGAGCCGGCTGCCGAATCTGCGCAAGGTATTTCTGGCCGGCAACTCCGTACAGAACAAATCCGTGCTTAGTGCGGGTGTCCACGTATATTAATTTCCCTGTGTCTCCTAAACGTCAAATAGACCGCACACCCGGCAAGGGTATGCGGTCTATTATTATATTGTACTTCCAGCTAGACCAGCGCTGGTAAAACAGCTGATTCCATCATCCTTATGCGGATTTCTTACTTATTGTACAGTCTGTAGAGGAACACCGCAGCTTCTGCTCTGGTTGTGTTTCCAGCCGGATTGATTTTGCTGCCGCTGCCTTCGATCAGCCCCTCCTTCACCATCGCAGCTACACTGTTGACCGCATAGGAAGCAACCCGCGATTTGTCGGTGAATCTCTCCAGATCTGCAGCCTCGCCCTGGGTGTTCAGCTTATTCTCAAGCTTCAAGGCCCTTTCGGTCAACACCATCATGTCCTGTCTTGTAATCTTAAGGGCGCTGCCGAATCTGTCATTGTCCAGGCCATTCGTAATGCCAAGAGCTTTGGCAATCGCAATTTCATTATAGTAATAAGCACTCTCCTGTACATCGCTAAAATTCCCGTTTACTTGTGCAGTCAAACCAAGCGTCCTGACAAGGGAGTAAAGGAAATCTGCCCTTGTGATATCGGATGACGGATTGAATATATGACCCTCTGTCTTGAGAATATCCTTTGCCGCAAGTACTTCGACCGCATTCTTGGCCCATACTGCCGTTCCGAGATCAGTAAATGTCTTGTATACGTAAGCTACTGCGTAGCTGCTGAAATGGGTTGTCATGAAGGTTACCATACCCGTCTTGGAAGCATAACGTCCGCTCGGTACGGCTAGAACCTCTCCGCCTCCGTCAATATACCAGACAGCAAGCATTTCGGGATTCTTCAATTCCTCCGCAGTCGGCTTGTAAGGCACGGACACGGTTACAGGTGCACTGGGATTGCTCCAGGCTAATTCTTTTCCGTCCGCCTTAAGGCTTAACTGTATGATTGGTCTATCGCCGAGAGCCGCCTTCACTTCCGCCGGGAGCTTGGACTTGTCGCCTTTTCCAATCTCCAGCGCTACTTCCTTGCTGCTGCTTTCGGTTATGCCTGTCAGCATGTTGCCGGACAGTACTACCTTGCCCAGCTCTGTGGAAATCGTGAGTTTGCTATCCTTTGCTCCGCCTGTCAGTGCTGCAGCCGGCAAGCCTACCGAGTATGCATTCACTCCTTGCGCCACAGGTATGTCCAGGGTAAGATTTTTATCCATCCATTCCTTTACTTTCGCCAGATCCGGTGCCGGAACAAATGCCGTTCCATTCTTCACAGTCGTCTGAACAGCTGATGCTGCAGGCGCAGGGTTCGCAGATACTGCGGGTGCTGCAGGTCCAGGCGTTACAGGTGCTGGCGTTGCGGGTGCTGGTGTTGCGGGTGTAGGCGTTGCAGGTGTAGGCGTTGCCTCTGTTCTGCCGTTTGTTACTTTTATGGTGTACGTCTTTAACGTACCGTCTGCAGCTGTTACTTCTACCTTTATATCCGCTCTTGTACCAGGTGTCAGCGTTATGGCTCCGGATGCTGTACCGCTGGCAACAACTGTGCCGTTCACTTTAATGGATGACCTGCTGTCTGCCGCTGCCGCTGTAACGGTAATGCTGCTGGCATCCTGCAGGGAAACCTCGTATTCTGTAGCCGCTGCGTTGAAAGCCGGCCGGAGTGAGCCCGCGCTCAGTTCCAAGCCGCTGAGGTCCGCATTCACACTATTGGGTATATAGACTCCAAGATCACCAAGGTCAATGGCATTGCTCCGGATTGTCTCGTATTCGCCTGCAAAATAACCATCCAGATACGAATGTCCAAGAATGAATCTGTCCGGATTCATAGCGCCATAGTAGCCGGCATTTGCATTACTCTGACCGTCGAACAGGACGTAGCTTCCCTGCCATCCGGAACCCGATACGCCCCAGCTGATGATGTGATCGATATACGGGGCGAACTTGGTAAAGGTTTTGTAGAGCAGCGCGTACTCGTAACCAAGGGCGTCCGACTGTCTCACATTTAGCACTGCGGGAGCAGTCGCGCCTCCTCCCGGGGCATCCGTCGGCACTTTAAGGTCAAGCTCTGAATAGGTAATACCGGACAGCAGGCCCCGGTCAACGAGCGAGGCATAGAGGGCCATTGCATATTGGTTATCGCTGGCAAGCGTCTTGCCAACGGCATCGTGTCCCTGGATACCGATGTCTTCGATAAGAGGTCTTCCGTCATACAGCGGATCGGAGAGCCAGGCGGTATTTAATTCGAGAACCATGTTATATACCGTCCTGGCCTTGCTGCGGGTCGCAAGTCCGTAATCGTTGTAGGTCAGCTTCGGAGGATTGTCAACGATGTAAGCGTCAATACTGCCGTCTTTGTCGTGTCCATCGAGCTTCATGTACTCCGGAAGGTCAGCGTAATTAGCTTTGTAAGCCGCAGCCATCTTGGCGTTGGGGGCTGCGATGTGCGCGTTTTTGAAGAGCAGGTAAATATAATGTCCAGTGATGTCGCCGCCAATCTGATCATCCGAAATGGCAGCTAGCCAGTTAGTGTGTTTAAGGCTCGTTCTCCAGTTGTCCGCATTCGTGGAGATGAGCTCGCTGTGGCGGCTTTCGTGAACCTCTTCGTTGAGCACATCCCATGAATGGAAGGGGATTACTCCACGGGATTCGCTTGAGCCGTACTTCGTATCTGTAGTCAGGAAGTGCCGCATCACATACATGGTGTGATTAAACTGCACTCTTCTTGCCATCTCTTTGTCTACCTTAACCGTAGTGGTAACGCCGTTGCCAAGCCCGTAGAAATCGGCCGAGCCATTGTACCCGGAGGAAAGGTTCGCAGGAATAATCTGTGTCATCCACCCAGGGGCCTGGTTGTACCATGCCAATACATGGCCGTGAGACTTGTACTGTCCGGGAGCTCCGGAATCCCTGATCGCCTGGTAAGAGCTGGTCGGGAAGCTGTATTCAGCTAAGCCAGGGGTTGTAGTTGCGCCGTTCAGGGCTGCTCCGGTAACGCTTTTCAGCCACTCGGGGCCACGGGGATGCGTTCCATCAGCCTTTAAATTGTTGCCGTCGACAAAAATTTCATAGTGATTGGCTCTGGTTCCGGTTACGGCGCCGGTTCCGATTGCGCCGACCATGAACAGGCCATTCTCCTTATTGTAAACACTCTTTAGAGGCGCAACTTCACTCTGGTTTTCCTTGTTGACTACGCTCGGAAGCGCAATGCCGTTAGGATCAGGTGCGGTAATCTGGATATTGGCGACAAGCAGCATACCGGTTTCTGCAGAACGGGCATTCTCGCCATGGAGCTCAAGAATAAAGCTTGAGGAATTGCCCGTCGAGGCGGTAATGCTGTGATGAGCCTTCAACCAGGATTCACCGTTGAAGCTGCCAACCCAGTCAGGATTCAGGTTGTTGTACTGGTACTCCCTGAGGTAGGAATCAAGGTTAGTGTTAGTATTTCTGATTCTCCACCTCATGTATTTGCCCTGTGCACTCTTTGGATAGTAGACATCGAATTCAATCGTTGAACCCTCTGGGACATTTACGGCCGGAGACAACGGGGATTCAATACTTATGCCGCCGAACGTGCTTTTCCCGTTATGGGCATAATTAATCTGGAGCACTTCAGCTTTGCCTTGAGAATCCGCAAAAGGATACGGAATCATTGCGAATGTGCCACCGGCAAAGTCAGCGGGGACGCGATTGTCGAGCGGAGCTCTTGCCGTCCAGTTATTGGTGGGTGCAGTAACTTTTACAGGAACCTTCCCAGGACCCGGATCAAGACGGAAATAGGGATCGGAACCGTCTGATTTAATATTCTCAGTAAAGTTGACTATTGCTTCTTTAAGAATGGCTATAGCTTCGGCGTCGGGAGTATCCGCATGGCGTGCGAATTCAAGAGCAGTATTAAGCGCTTTGAGTTCACTCTCATGCACCCATGGAAGAGCCTGGTTCACATCGGAGCCATAGACGGCACCATAGACAGACTGACTGACCTGGAGCGGGAATTCCCGATTGCCGGTTTTTAGAGCTTCGGCTTGAGCAATGAGATCATTCAGCTCAACAGCCCGTTCATCTCCGGCCGCAGCAGCGGGGACGGGAGTATACGTGAATACGGAGAACAACATGATGACGATGAGGAGGCGGGAGATGCTGATTACACATTTTCTACTGTTCATCTTCGTCTGACTCCTTTTCTTAAGGAAATTTCTTAAGGATTCGAATTTACTCCTTTGGCTACGTCAAGTCTGGCTGGACGATTAATACACCTCCTTTTGAATACAAATGCCGACAAAATTTGAAAACGCATTCACAAAAGCGGACGGATAGACGGCCTCGATTATCTGCAGCCCTTAAACGCTAATTACTTGCTGTAACAGCTTTCATAATATCAACAGGAAGAGAAAGTCTAAATATGGGTAATGCACGAATCATTTTAATATAATACGAAATTAGTTCACTTCTCATCAGATCCTCACAAAAGAGCATCTGATAAACAGCCCTTGCCTAAAAAGGAAGCTCTGGTGGACAATAACAGCAAAAAATTATGCAGCATTGCAGAGCGGTAATTAAACCGATGTATAAATATGGTAGTTTTTCGGAAGTATCTGATTCTTAAAAAGCAGCTTAGGGGTAATATATAGAGCGGCATCCGTCTACATAACAGCTGTGTTGGCATAAAGGACAGTATAGCTGTCCTCCTGCGGATGAGAAGCAAATGATTACAGAACAGGAGAACAAGGATGGAGAATCAAACCCAGGATACATATCGCTTTCAGGTCAACTTAAGTGGCATGATCAACATTTTGTCTAACCATTTGTATAGCAGCCCGAAGGTATTCTTGAGGGAGCTGCTGCAAAATGGCGTAGACGCGATTACTGCACGGCAGGCTTATTCCCAGGGTGGATACGAGGGCAGGATTCATATTGAGGTAAACCGGGATTCAACCGGGGCGACCTTATTAGTAGAAGATAACGGGATCGGGTTAAACGAGCCGGACATTCATGAGTTCCTGGCAATGATCGGACAATCCTCCAAGCGGGACGAGGATTTTCTTCAGACCAATAGCTCTTTTATCGGACGGTTTGGCATCGGGCTTTTGTCTTGCTTTATGGTGAGTGACGATATCGTCATGGTTACCCAATCCGCCAAGGGCGGACCTGCACTGGAATGGCGCGGAAAGCCGGACGGAACCTATACGATCCGCAAGCTCGAAGGGATACACGCTCCGGGAACCAAGGTTTTTTTGCGTTGTAAAGAAGGCTCCGAGCCGTACTTCAAGCTAGAGCATCTGCAAGAATGGCTGTTCCATTATGGAGCTCTGCTGCCCTATCCCATCGAGTTGATGTCCAATCAGGCCACTCACTTAATTAATCCGCCATCCCCGCCATGGGTCAAAGATCCGCAGCTGGCCCGGAAGCATCGCAGCGAGGTGCTGGCCTTTGGCAAGCAGGTGCTTGGGGAGACGTTCCGCGATTTCATTCCCCTGCACACCTCCTCGGGCCGGACGGGAGGCATCGCCTTCATCCTGCCGCAGGCGGTGAACCTGGGCGCCAAACGCAATCACCGGGTGTACCTGAAGCACATGCTGGTCTCCGAGGCCGCCGGCAATATCCTGCCGGACTGGGCGTTCTTCGTTAAATGCATGATCTGGACCGATGAGCTGCAGCCGACCGCTTCCCGGGAGCATTTCTATGAGAACGTCCAGCTGGAGCAGGTGCGGGAAGAGCTGGGGAACACTATTCGTCAGGAATTGATGCGAATGGCAGAATATGATCCCGATCGCCTGCAATCTATCATTTCCCTGCATGCCTTATCCATGAAGGCTCTCGCGGTGGAAGATTCGTCCTTCTACTCGATTATTCACGAGTGGCTCCCGTTTGAGAGCACGTTTGGCACGAAGCCGCTTGGCAAGCTGAAGCAGCAGTCTCCCCTTTATTTTACTGCTACTCTGGATGAGTACCGTCAGATTACCCATGTAGCTTCGGCCCAATCCATGCTGGTGGTGAATGGCGGATATATTTATGATGCCGAGCTGCTGTCCCTACTGCCTCTAATTGATCCGGACGTGCAGAGTGAACGCTTGCTGCCGGAGGAAGTCTCATTATCCTTTACCGATATTACACCTCAAGAGCGGCTTGATTACTATGAATCCGTAAGACTGGCGGATAGTGTGCTGCAGAAATTCCGCTGCCAGGTGCAGCTTCGCCGCTTCAAGCCGGAGGAGATTCCTGTGCTCTATACGCTGTCGCAGGAGTCCGCTCAGTGGCGTGTTATGGAGGCGGCCAAAGAAGTGAGCACCGACGCTCTGTCCTCCGTTCTGGGCAGTCTGGGCGCTACACTCAAAGATGCAGCATACGCAACGCTTTATTTTAACCTGAACAATCCCGTCATTGAGCGGGCCTTTCATCCGGCACACAAGGCCATGCTGCCTTCCATTATCGAGATGCTGTACTGTAATGCGCTGATGATGGGACATTATCCGATGAGCCGCGAGGAGACAACGCTTCTGAACAAAGGCATTATTCAATTTATTGATTGGGGTATGACGGCCAGTCACTCAACAGGAGGAGACAAATAGATGAACCTTACCGGGATGAGTTTCGAAGAGCTGATGGACGAAGCCTATGACATGCCAGGCGGAAAAGCTAAGCTGGAGCTGCTGGAGCAGGCGGTACGGGTGGCAGATGCTGCAGGAGATATCGATCAGGGCTTTGAGGCCCGCAGCGAAATCGTAGAGACAGGCAGCTTCCACGGATATCCAATGAAGGCACTGGTCGCCTTTTCCTGGCAATTAGGGCAATATGACAAAAATCCGGACCGGTTTGACAGCTTCACCCTGCTGTGGTCCTACAAGTGGGTTCTGGACCGCATCACCTCCTTTGCAGATATAAGCCGTGTCCAGATTGAGAATTTGCTGGAGGACATGAAGATACGCTTTGCGGCCGAAGGCTATAGCAGCCGTTCCTATCACTACTACCGGGCGCATATCTTCGCGGAGCTTGGGGAGCTGGACCATTCTCAGTCAGAATGGGACATCCTGCAGGCCATGGACCGGGATGAGATGAGCGATTGTCCGGCCTGTGAGCAGAACCGTCTTGTCGAGTTTCTGGCGAAGCGGGGAGACGACGAAGGGACCGTGAAGACAGCAGAGCCGATTCTCAAAGGTAAAATGAGCTGCGGCGAGGTGCCCCATGTGACCATCTCGAAGGTGCTGTTCCCCCTGCTGCGGCTGGGCCGTCAGCAGGAAGCAGATAAGCTTCAGAAGAGGGGCTTCAAGCTGGTAAAGGGAAACCGCGACTTTCTATATCATCAGGGAGAGCACATCGGATACCTGACCTTGACCGATCCAATCAAGGCGCTGGAGGTCTTTGAAGAGTATATCGCCTCCTCCCTCGATCATGAGAACCCGGTCGACCGGATGATATTCAACGCCTATTCGGCCAAGCTGTTCCGCCAGCTGGCGGAAGAACCCATCCAGTTCCAGGTCAAGCTTCCTGCAGGGCACCCGTGTGAGCACCAGTCCGGGGAGGTAACGTTGCTTGCGAAGCACTTCCAGCAAGCCGCTCTCGCCACAGCGGAAAAACTGGATAAGCGGAACGGAAATGATTACTATACCGCGCTTCTGCAGCGATTGTAGAGTGTGTTCGTGTTCTAGTTTCACATTTCTGATACACCGGGTGGAACAACACCGTACTAAATGGCTCCTATGTTACAGCCAAGGGCTAAGGCAATCCCCGCTCCTTAGAGTTAATATGAAATGTGACCTTATAGAACTGGACAAAAAAACTCCGTGGCGCAAGCCGCGGAGTTTCTAAGTGAGGAGCCTCTTATCTTATTTTATATAAATCACTTGGCAAGATATCCGCCATCAACTGAAATCGTTGTTCCGGTAACAAAATCATTTTCGGCCAAAAATACGACAGCGTGAGCAATTTCTTCCGGGTTACCCAAACGGCCTAATGGATGCTTGGCCACTAATCCGTCATAGAAATCGCCCAGTGCCTCTTTATTAACAAGGCCACTTTCGATAAAACCCGGAGCAACTGCGTTAACACGAATATTGCGGTCTGCATATTCCAACGCAAGTGATTTTGTAATTTGGTTTATAGCACCTTTACTTGCTGCATACGGCATAGAAGTCGGTTCACCAACTGAACCTAAGATTGAAGAAGTACTGATAATGGACCCTCCGCCAGTTTTCAGCATTTCACGGATGGCATATTTCGCACCATAGAAGACACCATCCTGGTTAATTGCTATTACGCGTTTGTACTCTTCATCAGTTAGTTCGTGTGATGGCTTTTGAACGCCTATACCTGCATTATTAAACATGATATCCAATTTACCGAACCGTTTAACCGTTTCAGATACCAGATTCTCAACTTGTTTTTCATCAGCTACATTTACTTTAACAAAAAGGACATCGGAATATGTTTGTTTCAAATCTTGCTCAGCGGCTTTGCCATGCTCTTCATTGTAATCGGCAATGACCACTTTAGCTCCTTTAGCTAAAAAAGCTTTAACTGTAGCCAAACCAATACCGGAAGCTCCGCCTGTAACTATTGCAACTTTGTCTGTAAGGTTAGTCATGATGAATTCCTCCAATAGTAACTAATCATTATATTGTCGGTACAAATGAAATTTAATATACCCTCGAGGATAGCTATTGTCATAGTGCCGAATTGTCGAATACCTGACACAAATAATTCTAAACCTTATAGCTTATTATTGTCAAGTTAATATATAAAAGTTAGTTTATGAGGATAAGTTTAAAAACTCGGAATCAGATGCGATTCCCGGCAATGAACATTTAGGGTCATACATTGCAAAAAAAGCTGATAATGATGCAGCTAACAAGGCGATTGATCTACTATTCTTGCCAAGTACACGGAAACTAAAGCATAAAAAAAGACGACGTATTATAAGCCCTGACGTCGTCCTTTAAATAAATAGTACCAGATATTAGCACACAACAAATAATCACCATGCCGCTATACATTACAGATATAGGGATATATTTCCCTGTTTTAACTCTTCACCAGCACAGCCACGCTCTCCACATGCACCGTATGCGGGAACATATCCACCGGCGTAACCTCCACCGTCTTATACCCGCCATCCTCCAGCACCCTTAAATCCCTTGCCAGTGTCGATGGATTACACGACACATACACTACCCGCTCCGGCTTCATCGCCAGGATCGTATCCAGCAGACGCGGGTCGCAGCCCTTGCGCGGCGGATCGACGACGATCACGTCGGGCGTAACGCCCTGCTCTTTCCAGTTCGGGATAACGTCCTCGGACGCCCCTACCTCGAACACTACATTATTCATATTATTAAGCTTCGCGTTTCCGCGCGCATCCTCAATCGCTTCAGGCACAATCTCTACGCCATAAACCTTAGCTGCATGCTGGGCCAGGAACAGGGAGATCGTCCCGATGCCGCAGTAGGCATCGATGACGGTTTCGTTGCCGGTCAGTCCCGCGTATTCTACGGTTTTGCCGTACAGCACCTCAGTCTGTGCCGGGTTCACCTGATAGAAGGAACGCGCCGAGATGGCGAACTGTACGTCCCCGATGTAATCGTAGATTACGTCTCGGCCCCACAGGACGCGGGTTTCGTTGCCGAAAATCACGTTCGTACGCTGAGGGTTTACGTTCTGGCAGATGCTGACTACATCCGGGAGCTGTTCGCGGATGCTGCCGAGCCAGGCATCCAGGTGCGGGATATCGCGGCCGCTCGTAACAAGGACGAGCATCATCTCACCGGTGCGGAAAGCCTTCTTCACGACGACGTGGCGGAGCAGGCCCCGGCCTGTTTCTTCATTATATGCAGTAATCCCGAGCTCTCTGCCGATGCTCTTCACCGCAGCTACGACGTCGTCGTTATGCTCATGCTGGATCAGACACGTCTCCATATCGACGATCCGGTGGCTGCCGCGGGCATAGAAGCCGCCGACCAGCCCGCCTTCAGTGACGCCGATCGGCACCTGGGCCTTGTTGCGGTAGCGCCAAGGCTCGTCCATACCCAGCGTCGGGCGGACGATGATGCCGTCAGCCCACGCCTCCCCGGCACCAGTACTCGCTTCACCCGCAGGCTTCGCCGCTTCTGCAGCTCCTTCCGCGTCCCCGCTTCCGGCACCGGCACCCGCGCCCTCAGCCAGCCCAGCCGCCTCTGCAGTTCCCTCCGCGCCGCCGCTTCCGGCTATAGCGCCTCTGTCCGGCGCTCCGGCCACCTGCAGCTTACCGATCCGCTGCAGGTTGTCCACCACCAGCTGGCGCTTCCAGGCTAGCTGGGCGGTGTAGTCCATGTGCTGCAGCTGACAGCCGCCGCACTGGTCGTAGATGTCGCAGGGCGGCGCGATGCGGTCACGGCTGGACTGCACCAGCTTCAGCAGCTTGGCATAGCCGTACTGCTTCTTGGTCTTAAGCACCTTGGCCTGGACCTTCTCACCGGGCAGGGCGCCCTGCACAAAGAGGGTAAAGCCATCCACCCGGCCTACCCCCTCACCTTCATGGGTCATGCCGATAATATCGAGCATCACCTCGTCATTCTTGTTCACTGGCAGATCGGCGGCTGGCGCTGCTGCTTCCCGGCTGCCCCCACGGCGTCCGCTGCGGTGTTTACTCATATTGTATACTCACTTCTTTCATGTTCTTCTCATGCCAAAAGCTCCAGCTGACCCGGCGGGCCACCGCACGAATCAAGTGGAGCTTTATCTTGTCTTACTTTTTGCTGATCTCCCGCTTAGTGATTCTGCGCAAAAATCCGCAGATGCTGCGGCAGGATCTCGAACCTGCCCGGCAGGGTACCGCCTAGCTCACCGTCCAGGTTAAGCTGGACGTAGCCCGGAGAGGTAACCTCCATTGCGTCGGTACGGAAGTACACGACTTTCTTGTCCTGCAAATGCTCGCCGCGGATGGCCAGGGTGACCAGACGGATGAACTCGGCAAGGTTACATTTCTTGACTGCAATGACGTCGAACAGGCCGTCGTCGATCCGGGCATCCGGAGCAAGCTTCTCAAAGCCGCCGACGGAGTTGGTGTTGGCGATCAGGAACAGCATGAACTCGTCATGAATCAGCTCCTGGCCGTTCGCGCGGATGTAGAGCTCCTGCGGCGACAGGCTGGCCATTTTCTCGATACCCTTCAGGTAGTAAGCAAGCTGGCCCATCATGGTCTTCAGTCTGCTTGGAACCTCGTATGTCAGCTCGGTCAGGCGT
The DNA here is from genome assembly GCF_000758625.1 of Paenibacillus sp. FSL R7-0273. Classification (NCBI taxonomy): domain Bacteria; kingdom Bacillati; phylum Bacillota; class Bacilli; order Caryophanales; family Paenibacillaceae; genus Paenibacillus; species Paenibacillus sp. FSL R7-0273. Next base: position 690,896 of record NZ_CP009283.1, on the reverse strand, counting down.
CCGCCGCCGGCTATATTAATGAAATAACGGTCGTTGGCTTTACCGAGGTCAATCAGGCGCGACTCCTGGCGCAGAATCAGATCGCAGGAATCCTCCCAGTTCTTCGGAATGCCCATCGCCCGGGCAAAATCATTGGTCGTACCAAGCGGCAGTACACCCAGCGGGGGCCGGTTAGGCTTCTCCGCCATCCCGTTGATGACCTCATTCAGAGTACCGTCACCGCCGGCCGCTATGATCAGATCAAAAGTGCCGCGTTCAACAGCCTCAGCCGCCGCTGCCGTTGCATCGCCTTCCCCGGTTGTGGCATGGCAGGAGGCTTCAATGCCGCCAATATCCAGCCGCTCCAAAATGTCGGCGAGTCGTCTTTTCATTTCTTCCCGTCCAGAAGTGGGATTATAAATCAATCTCGCAGTTTTCATTACCGGAACGCCACCTGTGTATTTAAAATAGATAACCTTACTGATTATACCCAATTCCGCACCCTACAAGCAATGTTGGAGGCTAATCGGCAAATCTTTTTTGCTATATCATACAAATTGCATCAGCAGGCTATCTAAATATATCTATGCAGCAGAACCCGTTTTAGACTATAAAAGCTCATTACTATCCGCGCACCCGCTGCAGCATCACACGCACCTGCTCTTCAATCCAGTGCGGCAGCAGCGGATGCGGCAGCAGTGTGCGGCCGGTGTAGCCGTAATCCAGCCCCTGGAGCTGCCCCGGAAGTACAACCTTGGTGAAATATCCCTCACTCAAAAAGAGCGGGGCCACCAGCACACCGTAGCCCAGCCCTATCCAATATTCCGCCCGCTCCCGCACCGTCCCGACGCTCAGCAGGCCGTAATCCGCCGCTGCTATACCGCTGACGGCGCGCACCCGCTCCGCCAGGGAGGAGATGCCCGCTTCCCAGCGCTGGCGGAAGCCGTCGTGCTTGCTGCCGTGGCCGACGAGCAGGATGACCTCGCGCTCCGGGCGGACAGACAGCTCCCGCAGCTTGTCCCAGAGCATGACCGCAATGTCCGGGTCGTCGTCGACCGGATAGCCGAAATGGACGTTCGCCCAGACGGTGAACGGCTCAAGATCGGTCTCGCGCTCCGGCGCAGGCTTCGAGCCCAGTGCATATGCTATTTCATCAATATGCGTACTGCCCGATGAAACAAACAAGGGGACCACAATAATGTCTGTGACCCCTGCATGTTCAAGCTCATTTATTCCGTCCTGAATCAGGCGGCCTTCTACCAGCTCGAGAAAGGACACTGCCACCGGCAGCGCCTCCTCCAAGGATAACTGGTTCACTGCTTCATCGACAATCTTCACCCAGGTCTTGTCCCGGGAGCCGTGACTGATGATTAGGACGCCCGGTTTCATATGATTAGCGTCCCAGGCGTTCCAGAGTCATTTTGTAGCCGTCATTACCATAGTTCAGGCAGCGCTTCACCCGGGAGATGGTAGCCGTGCTCGCTCCGGTCTCAGCTTCGATTTGATTGTATGTAGAGCCCTTGCCCAGCATGCGCGCAACCTCAAGACGCTGTGACAGCGACTGAATCTCATTTACGGTGCACAGATCATCGAAGAAGACATAGCATTCTTCCATATTTTTAAGTGTTAAAATGGCTTCGAATAATTGGTCAATACTTTTATCGTTTAGCTTCTTAAGCTGCATCGTAGAATCATCCCCTAAAAAGTTTGGTCAGCATCATCTTCACGGATTAAGCATCATCCAAAACTGGCTTTAAAGCATTAAAGCTGTAAAATCAACAAGACTATCTTGCCTCTACTATATTGCACTGGGGCAGTTTTTTCAAGCATTAACGATTTCACGCTGTAAAGAACGAAAATGATGGACATTTGTCCACCCCAGGCGTACACCAAATGTCGGGTTTGGATTCTACTCTATATGTATCTGATAGGATTTACCGCCTTAACTATAGTACTACATAACCTCTGAAAATCAAGCATGGACACGGTTTCTTCACTTCCGCCGCCCCCTTGTGGGCATCCGCCCTTTTCCGCTCTTATCCCGGTAACCCGGGCGTTTGTCTATACCTTATGTTCGCCCATGACATACAGTATAGCAAACCAACAACAAAGGAATGTGATGTTATGCCTCATCATTACTATAATCATTCCCGCCGGGAGGGGCGCTCGCTGGCCGGTTCATACGCTCCTTCAGCCTATCCCGGCATCGGTCCCTACGTCCAGCCGCCGCCTCCAATTGAAGCCGGCCTGCTGCCGGCATTCGGAGCCGAGGCCGCCGATACAGCGCTTGCCATACCGGTAGCCGCAGCTGAAGCAGCTCCCAAAGCCGGCGGACTGCTTGGTAATCTCGGCAATCTCGGGAACCTGGCTAATCTGGAGCAGATTAAGGGCATCGTGGACCGGATGGGCGGGATCGACGGGATTGTCAGCTCCATGGGCAAGGTGCAGAAGGTCGTTGAGGGCTTTCAGCAGATGGCGCCGATGGTGAAGCTCGTTATGGGCACCTTCGGCAAAAAGAAGGGCTCCGGCTCGTTCGCCGCGGAGGAGGACGCCGCCATGTATCAGCCGAAACGCAAAAAAAGACGCCCGTCCAAGCAGCGCCGCAAATCCCCGGCCAAACCCAAAAACCGCCGGAAGTCCTCGCCTTCCTCCAATAAACGCCGCCGCTCATAGCGGTGGCGTTTGGCTTTTGTCATATAGGTTACTTAAACCAGCCGCTCCGCCGGAACCAGAGGATCATGCCACCTCCAAGCATCAGCATAATCAGCAGAATGACCGGGTAGCCGAAGCTCCAGCCCAGCTCAGGCATTACGTTAAAATTCATCCCGTAGATGCCGGCGATCAGCGTCAGCGGCATGAATACGGTCGTGATGACCGTCAGCGTCTTCATAATGGAGTTCATCCGGTTCGAATTGAGCGAAATATAGCTGTCACGCAGATCGGCGGTCATCTCACGGTCCACCTCGATCATGTCGGTCAGCTTCAGCAGATGGTCATGGATATCGCCGAAATAGACCCGCTCCTCCCCGTTGCTCTGGACATGCTGCGAGTTGACGATCCGGTACATCAGGTCGCGCATCGGCACAATCGTCCGCCGCAGCTTCAGCAGCCGTCCGCGCACCCGGAAGACCTGGCTCATCAGCTCCTCTACGGATTCTTTTTCACCCATGCCCTCAAGATCCGCCAGCTCATCCTCCAGGTTGTACAGGCTTGGAAAATACCGGTCAACCAGCTTGTCCATCACCGTATACGCCGCAGCAACCGGGCCGCCCGACCAGCCTTTGCGGCTGTGAATTTCCGCCTGCACCAGCGCCCAGGCCTCGTCCATTTCCGGCTTCTGCTGGTGGTGATAGGAGACCAGGAAGCTCGGACTCAGGAACAGGTCCACCTCTTCCGCCTCCAGCGTCTGCTCTTTAAGCGCATGCAGCACAAAAAACTGCACATCCTCATAATAATCCAGCTTGGGCCGCTGCAAGGTATGCATACAGTCCTCAATCGCCAGGGGATGGAAGTGAAAATAGCTGTCCAGCAGCCGTGTCTCCTCCGCCGTCGGCGCGTTGAAATCAGCCCAGATCCAGGCATAATCCGAAATAGCCATGCTCTGGAGCGGCAGGCCGGTCAGCACCTCCCCCTCATGGGTTACCGCCAGTGTACGTATCATGAATGAGACCTCCGTTTACTCCTGCTTCCCTAGCTGCAGCGCTCTATTCCTACTATTGTACAGCATGGAGCGGCCTTCGCCCAAATTGCACACCGCTAAGGACTTCTCTGCGTAAAAAAATAACCCCCTGCCCGCGTTAAGCGGTTTATGGCGGTTATTTTATGACATCCTACGCTAGTGTTGTAACCGGCTGTGAGCAGCTGGCTGCGCACCTTGTACCTTACGCAGCCTAATTCCATTAGCCGGCCGGCATTTAGTTCGATTTTCGCTACTTAATTTGCATATCCCAGGGCGTTTACCATGATTAGTTGGAAAAACGTCAGTTAATTCGGCACATTTATTGCTCTGGACGCTTTTTCGGCGAAATTAAGTTACCTTTTTCCAATTAATCGCCCGATAATGGGCTTCTGCCGCAAATTAACTATCTAAATTCCACTTAATCCGATGAAACGCACACCCTGCACACTCTGCACAGCAGTGAGTCGTAAATCAGCCGCTCAGCCGTAACCCGCCTCACCGCCCAAGCCCCTCCAGCAGCTCCAGATGCAGCACCTGCAGAAACTTCTTGATGTTGACCTTCACCTTACCGGAATCCCGGCGCAGCTCGATCTCCTTCATCTTCAGCCGGACCTCCTCGAAGTCGAAATAGAGCGGCGCATAGTGCTCGAACTTCGGATTGCCGTAATCGGTCAGGCCGATCGAGGCCAGGTTCGTCAGACCGGCGGACAGGGCGCGGCGCAGACGCTGCTCAATCGCCTTTACTTCCTTGGCGGCCTCTGCCGGCGAGGATTTATAGGTGGCCGCAGCCATCTCGTACAGCTCCTTGAGCGGGGGTAGCGTGCGGTTATCCTCTCTGGCCGCCACCAGCTCCATCATCAGGATGATGTCACGGCTGCCGCCCTCGGAGATCATGCCCATATTCATCAAAATCGGCTGAATAATCTCTTTAACGGTCCGCTTGCTCACCGCCGCCTGCGCCAGTCCGAACTGCAGCCCCTCCAGCTTACCGAGGCTTGACTTGATCTCATCCAGGTAGCGGTTGATCGCATAACGCTCGTTCACTTTATGCAGCACGGATTCGACCTCAATCTTATTGATCGGCTTGCGGATGAAGAACTCAATGCCGCTGCGGTAGGCGCGCCCGACCATATCGCCGTTCTCGATTTGCGAGATCATGACGAATTTGGAGCGGCAGCCCTGAGCCTGCAGGGAATTGATCGTCTCTATCCCGTCCTGGTCCGGCATCAGCAGATCCATCAGCACAATGTCAGGACGCTCCTCCAGAATCAGGCGCACGCCGTCCTGCCCGCCTTCCGCTGTACCGGTCACCTCTCCAAGCCCGCTGTCCTCGATGATATGCTGCAGCATTCTTCTGGCAGTAGCATCATCATCCACAATACAGAAAGATAACGGCATTCCCTACTCCTCCTTCCGCAGCCCGCTTGTCGGTATTGTAATTTGAAACCTGGCCCCGCCTGATTCCGAAACCGGCTCGACGCTAATCTGTCCCGCAAATAAATGGACAATATCCTGCACATGCGACAGTCCGATGCCCGTAGCCGCCACACCTTCCTGATCGAACTTGGTCGTAAAGCCCGGCTCGAACAGCAGCTCACGGTCACGCTCCTTAATCCCGCCGCCGCTGTCAGCCACAGCAAAGACGGTATTTTCCCCGTCCTCATGCACATCCAGGGTGATGCTGCCGTTACCTTTTATCACTTCAACCGCATTAGCTGTAAGATTACCAAGCAGAGTCAACAGGGGAGTATAGCTGGCGGTAGTATAGTCTGAGGTCATATTCAGGGTGAAATGAATGTGCTTGCCCAGCATTTCGGCATACTTGGCATTGCTCTTCATCGTAAATTTCATGATCACGGACAGCGGCAGATCACCGGTCACCTCGCGGTCGGCCAGCTTCACCAGCCCTGCCAGAATGCGCTGTGAATCCTTCTTCACTTCATGAATCTGCTGCGTAATATCAAGCACCTGGCGGCTGTACGGCTGCAGCGTCTCCTCCGCCTTAAGACTGCGGTACAGATCGTAGCTGCTAAGCGTAACACGCTCCAGGGTACCGATTGATTTTTTCAGATAAAAGACTTCGCCATACAGCCCGGAGCTGAAGCTCATCATCTGCTCCATCCGCCGGTTCTGCTCCCGCTGCTTAATCCGCAGCTGGCTGACAGAAATACTGCTGTAGACACCGGTCGTGAAATACGTGCGGACCACGGCAATTGCCATCAGAAAGGTCCATTCATTCAGCCGGAAGGAGGCGGAATCCAGCACGATCAGCCGGGTCAGCAGCTCCAGTTCATTCGACAGGAGATCAATCACCGCCGCAACACCGCCCAGCACGAGCGGATGGAACGTATCGATCCGGCTTTTGATCAGACTCATCAGCACGGCGAAGACAATATAGTAGATCATTGCCGAGAAATGACTGGTCAGACTCTCAGTAGCCGAAGCTCCGCTGCTGCCTATAGCATCCATCCCGGTACGGAACAGCAGCACCACAATTCCCGTGGCAATCCCGGTCGTGATATAAGGCAGACGCCTCATTAAAAGCAAAAACAGCAGAAACGCGCTGCTGCCCATTGCAATCCGGAAAACATCGCCGTCAAACGGATTGATTTTGAATTCTCCGGCTATTGCTGTACCGAAAGCTGCCATAGCAATCTGTACCGCTCTATTTTTGAGTATAAATTGTCCCATCAACACTACTCCTGCTTATGATGTTGTCAACTATACTACCATAACCTGCATTTGTTTAATATGCCTGACACACTTTTTCTTGAAATTATACCGTTTTATGCTCCAGCCGTCTGGAAATCAGCGACAGCAGATAATTTACGACAAAATACATCAGGGCTACCATCAATAAAATAGGAATGGTGTAGCTCTCCTTCTGGCCCATGACAATCTTCGCATTATGCATGAGCTCCGGCAGCGCAACGATCGTCGCCAGCGACGTATCCTTGAGCAGGGAAATGAACTGGCTGACCAGCGGCGGCACCATATGTCTCAGCCCTTGCGGAAGCACGATATGCCATAGGGTTTGAAAGCTGCTTAAACCGGACGAGCGTGCGGCTTCAATCTGCCCTTTATCTACAGCAGCCAGCCCCCCGCGCACAATCTCGGCAATCATCGCCGCTTCAAATACGGTCAGCGCGGCAATTGCAGCCGTAATCAGCCCCATCTTGATTCCGATCTCCGGCAGCGCAAAGCGCACAAAGAAAATAATGAGCAGCAGCGGCAGATTACGGATCAGCTCAACCAGAAAAAACATGACCGGTGAGAGCACCGGAACCTCCGCATAGCGGATCACACCGACCACAACGCCGATGATAAAGCTCAGAATAATCGATACAAACGCCACAATCAGCGTGATATACAGGCCGTCCATCAAAAAGCCTAAATTAGCGGGTGAAAATGCACCGGCAAAATCCATACTATCCCTCCTCAGGTGCTTCGTTCTAGTATTTGCGCTGCAATCTGCGTTCCCATACCCGTACGCCGTAGCTAAGCGGCACAGTGAGCACCAGATAGAATACCGCTACAAAAATATAAGTATCGAACGTGCGGTACGTCTCCGTGGAAATGCTGTCCGCAAAATACATCAGGTCAAAGCCGGCAACGATCGTCAGCACGGATGAGTTCTTGATCAGGTTAATAAACTGGTTGCCGAGCGGCGGGATGACCAGCTTGATGGCCTGAGGCAGAATAACATTCGTCATCGTCTGGATATAGCTCAGGCCGGACGAACGTGCCGCCTCCGTCTGCCCTTTAGGGACAGCCATTATACCCGCACGAATCGCTTCAGCGATGAACGCCGAGGTGTATACCGCCAGCCCGATTGTTCCGGCCGTGAAGCCGTCGAGCGTGAAGCCGAGTGTCGAAGGCCCGTAATAAAAGATGTACACGACAAGCAGCAGCGGAATATTGCGCACAAACTCCACATAACCCGTTCCGAACCAGCGCAGCGCCTTAACCGGGGTAATGCGGAAGACGGCGATGACCGCCCCGAGCACGAAGCTGCCGATCAGCGCCAGCACACTGGATAATACCGTGCCCCAGAAGCCCTCCAGATACAGGCTGAAATAATCCGTCAAAATCGAAAAATCCATCACTCTCACCTACCCTTGCCTGCAAAATAATAGCGTTATTTAAAAGAAGAAACGGCAGAGCCGTCCTGTACAGGCCGGGTACCGTTTCACTGTTCCTTATAGGACAAGAATACTGTCAGGCTTATTTCGCTGGAGCTTTACCGATCCATTTTGTATAGATTGCATCGTATTCACCGTTCGCCTTCAGTTCAGTCAAAGTATCGTTGACAGCCTGAACAACGTCAGTGTTACCTTTTTGTATAGCAATTCCGTAAGGCTCATCCGTGAACGGTTCGCCTACAACCTCATAGCCTTCATCTTGAGAAGCCATACCGTATAGAATCGCATCGTCTGTTGTCAGCGCATCCCCTTGACCTGCCTTGAGGGCTGCGAAGGCATCCTGATAGTTATCGAATTCGAGAACTGTGATGCCCGGAACCTTTTCTTTGATGTTCTTGATCGAAGTTGCTCCCTTGGAACCCAGGATCTTCGTATCCTTAGTCACACTTTCAAGTCCGGTAATCGGGCTGCCCTTCTTAACAAGCAGGGACTGACCGGCCTGGAAGTATACGTCGGAGAAATCCACTTCCTTCTTGCGATCTTCTGTGATCGTCATCGTAGCAACGACCATATCAATCTCACCGTTGTTAAGCATCGGGATGCGTGTCTTGGACGTTACTTCCTTCAGCTCAATTGCATTTTCATCGCCCAGGATATGCTTGGCAATCGCTTTGGAGATGTCAATGTCGAAGCCTTCCACGTTGCCGGAGGCAGGGTCTTTAAGTCCGAACAGCCTGGTATCATACTTCACACCGACCAGCAGCTTGCCGCGCTCCTTGATTTTGGCAACCGCCGCCGAATCCGTCGTTTCCCCGGCAGCATTACCGCCTGCAGCAGCGCTGTTTCCGGAGTTGTTATTACCACAGCCGGCAATTACGAACAGTGCAGCAACCAGCAGCAGACTTACCCATTTGACACTCTTGATCTTAATCATTTCTCTTCCTCCCCATAATCTGTATATTTGGTTAATGGCTTAATACACGGCTGAGAAACGTACGTGTCCGTTCTTCCTTGGGATTTGCGAAGAAGTCCGCAGGTGCCGCTTCCTCCACAATCTGTCCCTGATCCATGAAGATCACCCGGTCGGCAACCTCTTTGGCAAAGCCCATCTCATGCGTCACAACCACCATCGTCATTCCCTCGCGGGCCAGATTGCGCATAACATCCAGCACCTCACCCACCATTTCAGGATCAAGCGCCGAGGTCGGCTCGTCAAACAGCATAATCTTCGGCTTCATCGCCAGGCCCCGGGCTATAGCGACACGCTGCTGCTGTCCGCCGGACAGCTGGTTCGGATACGACTGTGCTTTATCGGCAATTCCGACCTTCTCCAGATAATACATGGCAGTCTTCTCTGCCTCTTCCTTAGACAGCCCAAGCACCTTAACCGGGGCCAGCGTAATGTTATCAATCACCCTTTTGTGCGGATACAGATTGAAATGCTGGAACACCATCCCGATCTCTTTGCGCAGCTTGTTAATATCTGTTTTACGCTCATTTACCGTTATTCCGTCAACTGTCAGCCCGCCGCTGGTTATGCTCTCCAGGCGGTTGATGCAGCGCAGCATCGTGCTTTTACCGGAGCCGGAAGGGCCAACCACAACAACCACTTCCCCTTCTCTGACATGCAGGTCAATATTTTTCAGCACATGGAAATGCCCGTAATGCTTCTCTACCTGATGAAAATCAATCAACGACAGTCCTCCTTTGCAAGCTGCTTATAGTTAGTTATACAATCCCAAGCCGTTCACTGTCAGCTATGGTAACACTTAGAACACACCTTACTGCGCCGACTAGCGAATCCTACAATATCCTACGATTAATTGTAAAATTTCATGTCATTTTATTTTCTGAAAGTGAGATATTTCATTTTCTTTTTGCCCCAATTAATGTTTTTTATCGATTTAATGTAACTTTTTGTGACCTTTGCTCTTGTAACGCGAAAAAGACACCTCACGGTGTCTTCTGCTGTACTCTGCATATGTATGTTTCCGGGCAATAAAAAAAGATGTCAGCAGCCGTTCGTGGCCTCCATGACATCTTCAGCACCGTCTTTATTAGAAGAAAAGCTTACAGATCAGTCCGGCCAGCACTGCACTGATCGGAATGGTAATAAACCAGGTAACGATGATCCGTCCGGCAACTCCCCATTTCACCGCGGAGAAACGCTTGGCCGAACCTACGCCGAGAATCGCCGAGGTAATGGCATGCGTCGAGCTGACCGGCAGGTGCAGCAGGGTAGCGGTAAAAATAACGGATGCGGCAGACATGTCCGCTGCGAAGCCGTTGATCGGCTCGATCTTGAAAATCTTCGTACCCATTGTCTTGATGATCTTCCAGCCGCCGATCGAGGTACCAAGGGCCATGGACGTTGCAGCTGCAATCTTAACCCACAGCGGAACCTCCATCGTATCCAGGCGTCCCGAGGTCACGAGCGCGAAGGTAATAATCCCCATCGCTTTCTGGGCATCGTTCGTACCGTGCGTAAAGGACTGCAGTGCAGCCGTTATGACCTGCATCGAGCGGAAGCCTTTGTTGACGGTATGCGGACTGCGCTTGGCAAAGATCCATTTCAGGATCGTCATTACAATATAACCGATCACAAAAGCGATCAGCGGGGAGAAAATAAGCCCCTCTACAATCTCAATAAAGCCCTCCCACTTGATGTGGTCGGAGCCTGCTCCGACATACACCGCGCCGGCCAAAGCGCCGATCAGGGCATGTGAGGAGGAGGATGGAATCCCGAACCACCAGGTGACCAGGTTCCAGATAATGGCCGCAATCAGAGTCGCAGCTACTATATTGATCCCGTTATCCAGCAGGGTTGGATCGGTAATGCTTCCGCCGATTTTTTTGGCTACCCCTGTAAACATCAGCGCCCCGACAAAGTTCATGACGGCTGCAAGGATGATAGCGGTACGCGGTTTAAGCGCACGGGTCGAGACGGAAGTGGCGATTGCATTCGCTGTATCATGGAAGCCGTTGATGAAATCAAAGGCCAGTGCAAGAAAGATTACAAAACCCAGCATGAATAATGATGTTTCCATATCTTAGAGCCCCTTATGAGTTGCGCATGATGATCGATTCCAGCATGTTGGCTACGTCCTCGCATTTATCCGTGGTCGTTTCCAGCCGTTCGTAGAGCTCTTTGCGCTTGATCAGCTCAATAGGGTCCTTGACCGTTTCAAAGAGATGTTTGGTGCAGATCCGCAGCACTTCATCACCCTGGTTCTCCAGGTCGTTCAGGCGGATTGTATATTCGCGGATCGCCAGCAGCTTCTTCTGGGAAAGTAAATGAACCGCTTTTTGAATCTCATAGGCAGACTGGCGGAGAATTTCGGCAAATTGCACGATATATTCATCAGCATCCAGCAGGTTGTACATATAGAAACGTGAAGCAGAGGCCTCAAGACCGTCCATGACATCATCCATGCTGGTGATCAAATCCATAATGTCATCGCGTTCGAGCGGAGTGATGAACGTCTTGTTCAGCTCCTTAATGACAGTGTGCGTGTAAGTATCGCACTGGGATTCGTACTTCTTCATCACCGAAGCAAACGTATCGATATTTTCCCGGAGATTACTGATATTCTGAGCGAAGTAATCAGCTGACTGAACGATCGTATCCGCCATATTTTCCAATGTCTCAAAGAAAATATCCTTCTTTTTCAACTTCATTCCTTTAAACCCCTTTACATAATATTGCCGTGAGAGTCTGGAATGCCATCCGAAATGTAAGCAGCATGAAAATGAATGACAACCTTTGTTATCTTATCATATCCGAACTGGGGATAGAAGAAAAAAAAGCGAACTTTTTACGTTATATTAACATTTTGCTCGAACTTAGATGACATTTCTCCGAACCGACATTTTTCGTTCACATTCATTGCGGGGTTGCTGATGCCGTATATTCTATATGACTTGCAAAAGACGGGCTGTTCGGCACGATCAGGACATGGGTGATTCCCGGGTACATCAAGGCCTCGGTTCCATCCTGTTTCACAAAACGGATCATATCATCCGGCTTCCGCGCCCACTTGCCTGAAATGACGGTTCCGCGCTGGAACAGCAGTGCCTCTCCCCCCAGCTCGACATCGATCTGCAGGCGGCCGACATCATCCAACACCTTATGGTCTGCCCCAATTACCATAATATTAGCCGCTTCCACCGGATTATTATTGTTCAGATCCAGATGCGGTTTACCGTTGACTAAGCGTGCGTAGGTCCGGCGCTCAGTGCTGTAGTTATAGCCTACCTTATAGCTCTGCAGCAGAAAATGAATATCCAGGCTCACAGCTGCCTGTCCCTCTGTAGGAAGGTAGTCCGGGTCGGTGAACACGTAGGACGGAACCTCGAAGCTGCCCGAATAGCCCAGCTTGTCAGCCCCCTCCAGCAGCTTGGCTGCATTGCTGTACAGGTTATGCGGCGCCTTCCGCTCCTTATCGCGCCAGAAATAGGCTCCGGCATTGCCGATCTCGTCCATATCCGCCTTCTTCTGCCGCTGGAGAATGGCATAGGCTGCGGGGCTGCCTCCGGCATGCACCGTTATCCCGCCGAAGCTCTCCCCGAGGTCAATCAGGTAGGGGCGGATGCTGCGGATCGGACCGATTTTGACCACGCCGGTATGGCTCTGGAAAATACCGACCAGCCGCGTAATTCCGCCCTCTGCCAGCACCTCATAGAGCACATCCGCCTCGCTGATGCCGGACTGCGGCCGGGCCGCGGGCGCATTGTTGATCATGACTGCCAGCGGACGCGTCAGGCTGCCCTCCTGCACCGGCAGACCCGTCAGGCCGGAGACCTGCTGCACCGGAGGAGCTGTAGTCGGCGAAGCCTCCGGCAGTGCACTTGGCAACGGCGTTGCCGAGGCCGCTGGCGTCGGAGCCGCCTCCGGCGCTGCATTACCTCCGCCGCAGGCAGATAGCAGCATCGAAGCAAGCATAAGCCCGGTGAGCAACCGGGGATAATTGCGGTTTATCATCATTTCTGTTGTTCCTCCTTAAGGTTTGAGCAGGGGGATTTTGGAATCGCTTCCTCTATTTAAGCATAGCCCTATCCCCTTTGTCTTGAAGCAGGCGACAAAAAAAGGATACAGCCTCTTTATCGGCCATATCCTCCGCTTATTTTATTAAGGCTAATCGAACATCCAGCAATTCAGGCTGAGTGTGCCGTACTGGTAGGCCTGAATCATCAGCTGCGCCTGTCTGCCTGCATCAGCTGTTCCCATGATGTAGAATAGCGGAACAAAGTGCTCCTTGCCATAGGATGGAACGGCGGCACGCACATGCGGCGCCTGCTTCTCATAGGCGAACAGCGCGGGCAGATTCCACTCCTGAAGGCCCTCAGCCAGCCAGGCGTCGAATTCCAGCGCCCACGGCTCAGGCTGGTCGTCCTGCTTCAGCATCCGCAGATTATGCACAAGTCCGCCGCTGCCCAGCAGCAGAATCCCTTCCTCACGCAGCGGAGCCAGCATCTGTCCGATGGCATACTGTTCCTTTGGGGAGCGCAGAGAATCAACAGATAAGGCTACAACCGGAATGTCGGCCTGCGGGAACATTTTGCTGAGGATAACCCATATCCCATGATCCAGACCTCTGCCCAGAACGGGCTGATGCGGAAGGTTTCCTTTAGTAAGCAGCTCCGAAATCCGGCTGCTGAGTGCAGGATCACCGGGGGCCGGATAGGCCAGCGAATACATCTCTTCCGGAAATCCGTAGAAATCATGCTGCGCTTCATGCTGTGCATCTACCGTAATCAGCTGCTCGGGACTGTCCCAATGTGCAGAGAAGACAACGATGCCCCGGGGCTTCCCCAGATCCTGGCCCAGGCGCTCCAGAAAGCGGGTATATTCGTTATCCTCAAGTGCAAGGAGCGGAGAGCCGTGTGCGATAAAAAAGGCCGGTAAATTCATAGGAGCCTACCTCCATAACCCAGTATATGGTCTGCCCCTTTATTTTAACGCTTATCGTCAGGGAATGCGAGCCGCACGCTAGATCATCCAGTTCTGCCACTCCTGCTGCAGATGCTCCTGCTGATTCATCCATTCCTTGGTCCGCTTCAGCACCTGCTCCTGGGCCGGACCGGATGAGAAGGTATGATCCGCCTGGAAAATAATCTCCTTATCGCAGCGCCCCTCCGGCCGGGTCCAGAACAGCTTCTGGTAGAGGAAGGCATAGTCTACAGGAATGATCTCATCCGAGGTTCCGTGGATAACCAGCACATCCCCGCTGAATTTGCCGGCCTCCTGGAACGGCTGGAATGCCGCCAGGGAATTGAAATAGACCGGAGTAAAGGAATAGCCTGCATAATCGGCAGCTCCTTCTTTAACGGAGCGGTCGTACGCATCCCTGCCCACAATCTTCACAATGTCATTGAACGGGTAGCCGACTGCAGCCCACAGCACCAGGTTCTTCACCCGGCGGTCCCGGACAGCCGTCAGGAGGGCTACTGCCCCGCCCAGGCTGTGACCGATCAGCGTAACGCGCTGCGGATCGATATCTGCGGAGCTGATACCGTAGTCCAGCACTGCCCGGGTCTGGGCAATCAGCGACTCAATGTCCTGGCTGCCGTAATTCCCGCTGCTCTCACCGCACCCGGCATAATCGAAGCGGATGACCATGTATCCGTCCTTGGCCAGCTCACGCGCAGCCTTAACAAAAATCCGGTCAACACCGATCCGGTTGCCCACGAACCCGTGGCAGATAACGGCCAGCGGTACCCTGTCCTTGCAGCGTCCGGTAGCTCCCTTGTCCCGTGATGGATAATGTATGCTCGCAGTAAGCTCTTCCTGTTCATGCCGGATTACGATATTCCGCTCCATTGCCGTATCCTCCTCTAAAAATAACACTGGCTCAATATAATATTATTCCGATTAACTTAGTATGATTAATATCTTTATTATACTTTTAACATTCTCTTTGTCAACAGTATTACATTAATGCGGCCGGCAGACAAGATTACACTACATCCGGCATCACCCGGCAAAAAAAGCCCCTTCCGCTCCACCGGAGCACAAGAGGCAAATGAACCATACCTGCTCCGACTGTTCAGTCGTAGCTGTTGTGAAACATATCGTGAGTCTCCTGGCGGCCACCCCAGTCCTCGAAGCCGGTCACAGTCTCCTGGCCTGCCGCGTCCCAGAGACTGTAGCCGTCAGAGCCTCCCCAATCGCCGACTCCGCTGTTCTCTGCAGGCGCGAAGCCGTCACCGCTGAATGCCCCTGCCTGTTTTTTGTTCTCATTGTCCATAACGCTACCTGCCCCTTCCTACTGCCGTGTATGTGAAGCTAATCACAAGATTAGTGTTCACTCTTCCAAAATAGATTATTCATGCTGCAGGCGGGTTGTCCTTGCACACAGCAGCCGGGCAAACGTATACTCTAGGTTGAAGGCTTTTGCGTTTACACCCTACCCTGGAGGTTTATAATTCGGCCATGAAAGTTAAAGCTATGATGAAGGAAAATAACGCCCTGCGCGAGCAGATGATACCCTTTAACCGTTCTTACTTTGAGGATATGATTCTGGCTATGCGGGCAAGCCGTGTAGAGCGGGTCCAGGCGGAGGAGCTGCTGCTGGAGGCGGCTGCACTGCTGCTGGAGGGCCAGAGTAAAGGCAGAAATGCCAAGCAGATCTTCGGAGAAGATCCTGAGGATTATTTCAGGGAGGTTATGGGCAGCACTCCTGCACGGAAGGAACGAAGCAGACTGAACTACTATTCTATGATTGCCTGGACCGCCCTGACCTTAATGTTCTCCGTGCTTGCAATAGGCGGACTGATTATGAAATGGAGCGGCGGGTCTGCGGAGCTGTTCAGTAAGGTGAGTGTTTTTACATTGATTGTAGTGGGACTGGGCTCGATTGTACTGATAGAGCTGCTAGTGCGCTGGATGTCGTCCCTGTCCGAGAATGATGCGCCAAAGCCCAAAACCTTTGATATAAAGGCACTCGGCATATATATCGCTGTAGCTGTTGTTGTTATATTCGCAGGTGTTTTCCTGGATAATCTGTTTCCGGTCATTACAGTCTCCCCCTGGGTTAGCCTGGCTTTAGGCGCAGCCGGCGGGCTTGGACTGAAGCTTATATTCTTCCGATCCTAGATTTCTTATTCCATTTCGCACTCTACAGGGGGAAACTTCCATGAAGAAGCATAGCATTCTACTGACTGCACTGGCCCTCATACTCGGCCTGTCTGCTGCTAATTCCGCTCAAGCCGAAGGCACTGCTGGCGATGCTGCTGCAGGAGCTGTCAAGGCTGTCACCTCAAGCACAGGCACCAGCCACGCCCAGGCGGTCTATACAGCCGCATTGCCGCTGCTTACTGACTCCGGCAGGCTGCCTCAGGCTATAAGCTATTTGAACAGCAATATCTATGCGGTTACCTCTTATCAGGCTACTGTTCTCGTGCTGAAGCTGGAGAATGTGCACAAGGCCGGGCTTAAGGTTTGGGAGAGCAAATTTGATAACAGCACAGTACAGCGCAAGCTCGGCTCCATATACACAGCCGGAGCCAGCATGGCCAAGCTTGCCGCAAGCACGGATGACAGCAGCCTGCGCACCCTGCTTAAGAGCGCCGGGGATAGCGGGTATAAGCTGGAGACCGCAGAGGGCTCCTTTTTCCCGGTGATTGATTATGCGGCCTATCGCAAATATAAGCTCTACGTTACAAGCGATATCCATGACTACATTACCATTATGGCTACAGAATCCGCTCTCCCTTCCTCAAAGGATAACGGGCTGGTTATCGGCTGGTCCGAGGTGGCCGCCAGAGCACTAAGCCAGGAGCATTTTGTTAAGAGCCATCCGAAATCCAACCGTACAGGTGCAGTTAAGCAGCTGTACAGGATGTATGAATCTGACACCTTCTACGGCCAGAACAATACTCCGCTTTTCCATTATGACAGTCTGGAGATGGATCTGGAGGCACAGAAGGCCTACAGCAGTATTCTCACCAAGAATACCGGCACAAGCCCCTTCCTGGATAAGCTTGACGGCTTCATGAAGCTGCTGAAGGAGAACGGCTACAAGCTGGATGACGCTGTCGAGAGCTACCGTAAGGCAGAGGTTCCGCTGTCGTAGAGCTGTGAGATTGCAAGACTTGCCAAATCCGCAAGGTTTGCAGGCTGCAGAGACTAGTAAATAGATTCATATAGACCTGCGTGCGCTTTTAAGAATGCTGCAGGCTTCAAGTTCATACAGGCTTCAAGCAACAAGGCCCGCCAGCGGAGAGTTCACCGCTGGCGGGCCTTGTTGTATACATGAGAGCTCCGACACTACCCTTAACCCAACCAATCGCGGTTAACCCGCAGCTCTAGCTGCCGTTAACTGCACTTTATAAAATTAAAACGCCACTTTTAGCTCGCAGCAGCACTTTAACTGCATATGGTGCAACTATAATCCCGCAAAAGACCGGATTGAGCCAATCCGGGCAGATTTAGTTGCACAAACTACACTTATATACTTCTTCGGCCCGTTTCTGCTCCTTTTAAGTGTACAGAATACAGCTAAACGCTAGATCAGCATATTGAACAGATTCGGTTCCTTGTTAATCTCGGTGTAATCGACGCCCTTCTGCTTCATCCGCTCGATCAGCGGCTCATAATCCTCCCGCTGGAACAGCTCGATGCCTACTAGCGCCGGTCCGTTCTCCTTATCATTCTTCTTCGTATATTCGAAGCGGGTAATATCATCATCCGGTCCGAGCACCTCGGCCAGGAATTCCTTCAATGCACCGGCACGCTGCGGGAAATTGATCATGAAGTAATGCTTGAGCCCTTCATAGATCAGGGAGCGCTCCTTGATCTCCTGCATCCGGTCTATATCATTATTGCCGCCGCTGACGATGCAGACAACGGTCTTGCCGCGGATTTGATCCCGGTACATATCCAGTGCCGCAATCGGCAGTGAGCCTGCCGGCTCGACGACAATCGCATTCTCATTATAAAGCTCCAGAATCGTCGTACATGCCTTGCCTTCCGGCACCTTAACCACATCATCCAGATGGCGGGCACAGATATCATAGGTCAGACCGCCGACACGCTTGACGGCTGCTCCGTCCACAAATTTATTAATCTCCTGAAGAGTCACAACTTCACCGCGCTGCAGGGCTTCGCTCATCGAGGCAGCTCCGGAAGGCTCCACTCCAATAACCTTTGTGGCCGGATTTACAGTCTTCACATAAGTGGATACACCAGCAGCCAGACCGCCTCCGCCAATGGTAACGAACACAAAGTCCGCCGGCTTGTCCAGGCTCTCCATAACCTCCATGGCAATCGTACCGTTGCCGGCGATAATCCGCGGCTCATCAAACGGGTGAATCAGCGTCATGCTATGATCAATGCAAGCCTGCAGCGCTTCTTCATAGGCATCATCGAAGGTATCGCCCTTGAGAATAACTTCAACGAATTCGCCGCCAAAGCGCCGGACCTGCTTAATCTTCTGATTGGGAGTCGTGCTTGGCATGTAGACCTTGCCCTTGATCCCGAGTGCTTTGCAGGAATAAGCCACGCCCTGCGCGTGGTTGCCTGCGCTCGCACAGACAATACCCTTGGCTCTATCCTCGGCAGACAGGCTGCGGATCATATTATAGGCCCCGCGAATCTTGAAGGAACGGACAATCTGCAAATCCTCGCGCTTCAAATATACATTACAGCCGTATTTGGCCGACAGCACCGCGTCCAGCTGAAGCGGTGTACGGACGATTACCTCCCGCAGCACATGGTGTGCCCGCACAATATCTTCCATTCCTACGATCCGGTCTTCGCCGTCTCTCATCAAGTTCCTCGCCTCACTGTCTCTATCTAAAATTTTCGCTTCTTGTAACATACTCTCCCAAAGACATTTTATCAAGTACTGTCTGCTTGGGGCAATACTCCAGCCCCGCTGTAAGCTCAAAAAAACAGCCTCACGCACAGGGCAATGAGACTGATGGCAATGATTACAGCTATTAAGCTTTAAAGCGGGCTACAGCCTGCTGCAGCAGAGCAGAGCTATGCTTGATGTCTTCCATCTCGGCGACAATCCCGCCTGATTTGCCGATAATCTGCTCTGCCTGTACAGCGATGCTTCCTGCTCCCTCAGCCCCCTCATTCGTAGCGCTGCTGGTCTCTGCAATAGCTGTCAGCATGCTTTGGACAGAGGCGAGCAGCTGCTCTGAGGTGGCACTGAAATCCGTTACCAGCTCTTCAATATACATAGCGTCCTCACTGTACCGCTGGCCGGTTTCCTGCATGGAATCGTAGTCCCTGCGCACCTGGCCGCCCATGAAGCGCAGCATGGTTTCCGCCCCGTCCACCAGCTTGGTCACAGCGTCCACTACAGCTGCTGTAACATCCTGAATCTCGGAAACCGTCTCACGCGACGTATCCGCCAGCTTGCGGATCTCCTCGGCAACAACGGCAAATCCGCGTCCTGCGTCGCCTGCTCTGGCCGCTTCAATAGAGGCATTCAGCGACAGCAGATTGGTCTGGGCGGCAATTTCAAGAATAGCACCGGACAGCACCTGAATCTGCTCAATCGACCTGGACTGCTCAATTGCACTGCGCAGCTTCTCCTCGCTCTGTCCGTATACCGTATCAGCCAGCAGCCGTGAGGCGTTTGCCGCCTCCTTCAGCCTGTCTGCACGTTCATTGATTCGTCCGGCAGCCTCTGCACCTTCCTGTGCTTTGCGGGCAATTCCGCTCACTGCATGCCCGATTTCATCCGTACTTGCATTCATCTCCTGCATGGAGGCTGCCGTCTGCTGCATCCCGGCGGACAATTCCTCGGTAATCCCCGAAATTTCCGTGATACTGCCATCCAGCGCGAATACATTCTGCTCTGTATTGTCGAGTGCTCTTGAGATACTGCCGGAGCTCATCTTAATATCCTGAATCAGCTTTTGCTGGGATGAGATCATCTCGTTAAAGCCGTCAGCGAGCAGGCCGATTTCCCCTTTGGCCGTCACCTTGGCCCGCACCGACATATCACCGGTCATTGCAGCCCGGAATGCTGCTGTCAGGATCGGAATCTGCTTCAGAATACTATTGGAGACAAAATAGAGCAGAACCGACATCACCGCTACAGCCCCGATAACGGACAGTAAAAAGATCAGCTTGAAGGTCTGCAGAACCTTTTCCGCGTCAGCCCGGGGAACAATCAGCGCAACCGACCACTGGTTCTCCACAGCAGGAGCATAAGAAATATAGCTATCCGTTCCGTCAATATCCGAGGTGATTACATTAGCCCCCCACTGCACCATAGCATCGCCGACAGCCTTCCAGTCGGGACCGAGCTCACCCATCTTTTTCATCAGAATGTTGTCCGGCTCCGGATGATAGATGAATGTCCCTGTCTTATCAATCAGGATGGCAAATCCGCTTCCGTTATAATTGAACTCGCTCAGCGCCCGGGTTATCTGCTCGGTTGAAATATCTACACCCGCTACCCCGATCAGCTTACCTGATTCATTCTGGATCGGTGCGGTGACGCTTACCACCATTTTGCCGGAGCCGGCGTCAATGTACGGATCTGTTACAGTGACCCGGTTATTCCGGGCAGTGGAGGTATACCAGCCCCGCTCCTTCATATTAAAGTCAGCCGGGGGCTCGAATTCATCCTGTGTAACAACCTTGTTCACCGCATCCAGTCCAATATAGACGTTCAGCAGATTTTTATTGCTCCCCTTGATTAGGTTAAGCGTCTCAATGAGCTCGGTATAGCCTTCTGTTGTCTTCACCGCATCTGCCGATTCCACATTTCCGATAAAATTGCGGATATAACTGTTCGCATTCAGCAGCTCCACACTCTCCGAGGCTGGCTGAAGCAGATCATTAACCTTTACATTGATCTTTTCCTTCTCATAGGACAGCGAGCTGTTCAGATCCTCCACGATAATCTGCTTAGCATTGCTATAGATAACCAGGGCCACGGCAATAATAATAGCAACCACCGACACAATGACGGACAAAAACAGCTTGCCCCGGATGCCCATATTGCGGACCGGACCAATCAGTGACTGCAGTGCAGGAAGGGGCTTTGCTGCTGCATTGGTATGCTCTCCCGGTTTTCTCTGCCCCTCTACAGCGGTAAGCTCCGCCTTTTTCCCCTTTTCGCTCTTCACTTCCTTGATTTTTCTTAATGCCATAGGCTCCCCACCTTTAATAAATATGAGCCGACTGTACTCTCTTCTGAAAATGATCCTGCTGTGTTCGACTTATTTCTGCTTATTTCTGCAAAAAAACTCTTTATCCCTTTACCGTTTCACCTCGAGCTGTGAAAATACTGTGACCATGTCAGGTTTTTTCATAAAAACCCATAATTAAATAAACATCTTTATATAAATAAGCATGTGTTTTAAGCGGATTATTGGCAGAAAGATAGAATCAACGGTATTCATGTGAGGTTTGTTATCAAAAATACAGCTTTAAGCCGGATAGATAAATGATTTGAGTATGGCAAGAGGCCGTTAAGGGGTAGATAAAAGAGGATGCAGAAGCGGCAAAGAGCTAGTCCAAGCACTGTGCAAACGTTTTGCCGCAACTACGCAAAAAAAATTCTAACTCTGGGTATCCGGGGCCTGGAGCGTTTAGCTGAAGCTCAGCTGACGCGTCTGCTCAGCATGGTTAGCCTGGGCGGCCGGGGACTTGCTGCGCAAGGCTCCCATTGCACGTCTGAAGCAATACCGGTTGTAATCATTTATAAGTTCATCAAGTACCATCGATTGATGGAGCACCATGGGATGTAAGAGATCAAATTGCTGTTCGAGCTTGTTCAGTTTATAGCGTGCTTGTTCAATGCTTTGTTTCATACATTCCGAGTCTATCACCTTTTATCCCTCCTTTTTATAGTATTGTAAAATAGTATGCGTTTCTCTATATGAAATTTTTTTTCAGATAAATAATCGTATTAAAATCAATCATGCTTATTAACCATGTCACAATTTTTGCCGTCTGAAGCGTTATATGCTTGGGAGTATAAATCGGACATGGGAGACTGAAACCTTGAAAATAAATAGACTGAGGCTGTTAATATGCTATATTTGCGTTTTTATACCGCTATTGATTTTTTGGTATGCTCTAATGGATAATGTTGTGCATAAGCTCGATATTACCGGTGTGGACGGATACAAGATTTCAACAGATGCCTATACTTTAAACCCTAATCTTGAGGTTTTGCTTGCTAAGGATGTGGCCGAGCGGGTTCTGGATGCCCGGATCAGCTGGCAGGAGCAGGCGCCGCTTCCCAATGGTATTTACTACAAGGATCAGGTGGCCGTGCTGATGTACCATCACCTCATCGGGGAACCCGTATCACTGGCTCCGGGTGTGTTAACCGCAGGACAGTTTGATGAACATATGCAGCTGCTGAAGCAGGAAGGTTTTCAGGTTATTACGATGAAGCATTACCGGCAATTTATGCTGGAGAATGCACCCGTCCCCGATAATGCTGTTTTACTGACTTTTGATGATGGATATGAGAGCTTCTATAGGCTTGCATTTCCCATCCTGCAAAAGCACGGCTACACTGCAGCTAACTTCATTATTGCTTCAGACGTTGATCATCCGGATGGAAGGAAGGTACCCAAGCTTACCTGGGAGCAGATGCGTGAGATGAAAAGCGCCGGAATGAGCTTCTATAATCATACCTACAATCTGCATTATTACGGCATTGTCGATGCAGAAGGGGGAACCCGTCCTGCGGCAAGCAACTTGCTGTACATAAATGATGAGAACCGAAACGAGCTGAACGAAGAATACTACAGAAGAGTAATCGGGGACCTGGCTCAGGCAGAACGCAGGCTTAAGGAAGAGCTGAATAACACGGATTCGGCAATTGCTTTTCCTTACGGTTCATTTAATGACAGGCTGCTGGAAGCGAGCAGCTCACTAGGAATCGATTTGAGGTTCAGTATCCGGGAGGGCCTCAGCTCCAGAATGACACCGGTCGCACCGCGGATTAACAAAGGAGACAGCACCCTCACCCCGGCTCAATTCATAGAACCATTGAAACATGCTGAGCCACTGATGGAAATGACTGTGAACTCAAGCAAGGTTCCTCTTGCCTGGACTCAACCGCAGTTGAGGGACGGGGTTCTATTGGTCCCTTTAAGCCCCCTATGCAAAGTGCTGGGAATTGAGATGGACTATGATCAGGACACCCGGACATTGAAGCTGACTCCGGGCGGCCTGGGCACGGATGATGTAACACTGAAGTAGCCAGTGCTTGTCTAAGTGACTGAGCTGCAAAAGTTAATAACAAAATAAAAGACCAGCCGGATGCTGGTCCTTTGGAAGATTTAATTACAGACAGCCATGAATATTGGACGGAGTTATAGGACTTCCTTGAGATACGCCAGGAACAACCAGTACGGCTAATAACAAGCTACTTACTACTAACAACCCTGCTAATTTTCTTTTCATTCAGACCAAGCTCCTTTTTAATTAAATTTTGGTATTGCTGCTGTATATCAAATGATGCGTAATCCCGAAATTGTTCAAACAGCCGCACAAAGGATAGTATACGGGCTTCGTTATTAATAAACTCCGCCTTCTCCAAACCAGCCAGCACATATCGGAAACCCTCTGAATATAGCTCATTCCATAGAGAGTAATAACCTAATTGATAGCAGCACTCTGTAGATTCTTCATCTATAATCTGAGGTGTATAGATGACTGCAGACTCCGACTGCAGCGAAAGATAGGGCATAAGCCGGGGCTTAAACTTCTCCAGAATACTATCGATATTAAAATCGAATCTATTTGCAGCCTTTGTAATATTCAGAATTCCTATCAGCAGTTCTTCTTCATCCTGATCAATGAATTCTGCATAATCAGAAATAATACTCTCATCCCCGATCATGAGTTTACATACGAATATATTGGCTTTGGCCCAACCCTGGAATAGCTGAACCCATTTCTCAGTTTCTTCATCCCTATCCTTAACCCAGCTTAAATCAGCATACCGGTAGGCGTATTCAAGCGCCTCTTCATGAGCACCTCTCGAATCACATACACCGCCGCGCAGCAAATATGAAAATGTTAAATATGCGAACAGGGGCCGTTTCAGCCTCTTATCCGTTGGCTCCCGCTTAAGTCCGGGATGATCAGCCAGCCTGAGCTGAATCTCGGCCTTGGCGCCAAGCTCTGCAGCAATTTCATCAACCTTATCCCAGCGTTGTAATGACTTATATGTATTAGCTAATTCTCTAAGGGCATCCAACTGATCAAGCTCATCCAGCCTGTCCACAAAAGGCTCAAATTGAATGGCTGCCTGCAGATTCCGTTCCTGGTTATCTCCCTGCCTTAGCGTGAATAACCGGTACTGGCAAAAGGCCAGGCGTTCCGAATGCTGCCTTCTTTCACTGGCGGCAACACATTCATAGAGAATAGCAGCCGCTTTCGGTTTGCCGGTGGCAAAAAACTCTTCTGCAACCTCAAACAATAGAGGAGAATACGTCAGATTGTCCAATAGCATCTGCACGGACTGGCGGATGCAATTCAGACAATCCAGCTCAGCACACCGGAACAGAAACGGTCTGATTCTGCGCCAGTTAGGCACGGTCTCTACGATACACTCCTGAATGTACTGCTCATAATAATGGCCCTCAGGCAGACCTAGTACTCTAGTAATTCTGTCCAGCTGGTCAATCGCCAAAATCCGGCTCCCCTTCATTAAGGAGCTGACCGTTCCGGCATTCAGGCCTGCTCTTCTGCCTAATTGGCTGAGATTCAAGCCCTCCCGTTCAATAAAGCCTTCCAGCTCGCTGCGAATCGTGGTTGTGTAGATCATCTAACCACCTCCTGGAGGAACATCGGAAATGCCGGCAACATCGTCAATACCTTCGCTGAAATTTGATATCTTTTACTAATATATTACAAATATAGCCATAAAAAGAATATCCGTCAACAGCTTTTTTTCCTGTTTTCTTACTTTTTTTTGCAATCCATTATATAATGAAAGTTTTGTGAAGCCCTGTCCAAAGGCAGGTGAACCTGCTCAAATCAAAAAGCCGCCGGAAACCTTCCGGCGGCTAGTCAGCTGTACAATTATTAGGTTAAATACTAATGCTATTGCTTCAGCATCCACTTTAACAGGTCAGGCAGACTGGCCCATAGACGGGAATGCATAATAACGTATTCGACCGCTTCGTTGGAATCGCCCATGCCGACAAAATCCGGAAGATTATGCGGCAGACGCTTCACGCCCAGCAGATAATCAGGCACATGCTTGTTCACACCGCGCGCTACACGGTACAGCATTTTGAGCTGGGAGGTAATTCCGTTCTTCTTATATTCAAGGACGATCCGGTCATAGGCAAAGGCAGCAGCGGCATCATCCTCGCCGTATTTCTTCAGGAACTGCTCCGCTTCTTTCAGCTGGTTGCTGTATAGATAGACTGCGGCCAGCAAATAGCGGGCGCCGGTATTGTCGTCCGGATTCAGCTCCAGAATGTGCTCCAGAATCTCTGCCGCTTCCTCCGCCTTGCCGCCGAACCAACAGGATTCCGCATAGCTCTTGCAGATCCGGATATAAGGCCGGGTCTCTGTCAGCCCCCAGAAATAGCCTTTATTCTTGGCAAAAAAAGCTTCGCCCAGCTCCCGCTCACCGGCTGCAATACCCGCCTTCAGAAAAGCACGCGCATCCTGCTCGTTCTCTGATTCTTCAGCAAGCACCAGGTATGCATCAGAGCTGTCCGGATAGATTTCCAGAGCCGCCTCTGCCAGCTGGACACGGCGCTTTCCCGAGGTTGACTCCATCGCCTTATGCAGCAGCTGCTGTGCCTTCTCACGGGCAGTTCCGGCACCGTTCAGCACGAGCAGCTCGTCAGCCTCTCCTTCTCTGCCGTATTCCTCAATGTAATTCAGCATTTCCTTCACTTTACGCGAAATCGTTGCCGTAGTAACCTCGTATTTATCAGCCAGCTCGGCTTGGGAAAGATTGAACCCGTATTCCTCAGACAAAATATACTCAATCGCTGCACAGAATGATCCGGCCTTCTTCACTGCAGGCTTGGTCTGGCCGGAGAAGCCGTTCCAGAGCACCAGTGCTTCAAAAATCAGCTCCCGCTCATACTGGCTGCGCATATGCTCAATCAGCTGCATAGCCAGCTCCTCATGGGCAGGATGCTCCCACTTCAGCTCGCGCGTAACCATTTTTTTCAGCTTGGTCAGTGTAAGCTTGCCTTCAGGCCGGATTGCCGCCTCAGGAGCAGCAGCCTGTGCTGCAATGGCAGCTGCCTCGCGGCCGGCTGCTTCCTCAGCTGTAACAAGCCGCAGAATGGAATCTACCGCAGAGGTTTCTTTATCCAGGCAGCATTTTTTATATTTTTTCCCGCTTCCGCATGGACACAAGTCATTTCTTCCAACCTTACTCAAAGCTAATTCCTCCTATACTTAAAAAACCGATTTAAAAAAGGCCTTTCCATGAAAGGAAAGACCCTTTATCTGTATATATCCGAACATTTTCCCCCGTACGAGTTGTATTATAGCACTTCTTCTATCACTTGTCAGTCCTTTTTTGGGACTTTTTACGAGAAAATTAGGAATAAAGTAGCTGTTTCATACCTTTAGACCAGCGCTTTCATAGCGATGTCAGTGCGGTTTTGCTTGCCGTCAAAATGAATTTTCGCAGCACTTGCATAAGCTGCAGCACGTGCTTCGGCAATATCCGCACCTTTCCCTACTACCCCCAGCACACGTCCGCCGTTTGTAAGCCAGCTTCCGTCCTCTCCCCGTGCAGTTCCCGCGTGGAAGACCAGTCCGTTCCCGGCATCTTCCAGTCCGGTGATCGGCACGCCTTTTGGATAATTACCCGGATAGCCCTGGGACGCCAGTACTACACATACAGCCGCCTCCTCGCTCCATTCAATAGCGGTATCAGCCAGTCTGCCCTCTGCCACAGCCAGGAAGATTTCCAGCAGATCACTTTTCAGCCGCGGAAGCACCACCTGAGTCTCCGGATCGCCGAACCGGGCATTGAATTCGATCGTCTTAGGCTTGCCGTCCGGCGAGATCATCAGGCCCGCGAACAGTACACCGCTGAAGGAGCGGCCTTCAGCTACCATAGCCTTAGCCGTAGGCTCAATGATCGTCTCAACGGCTTCGCGGATAATCGCTTCATCTATGTGCGGCAGCGGGGAATACGTTCCCATGCCGCCTGTGTTCGGCCCTTTGTCGCCGTCGAATACCGGCTTGTGGTCCTGCGCAGCTGCCATCGGGCGTACAGTCTCCCCGTCAACAAAAGCAAGAATCGACATCTCCTGTCCGGCCAGGAACTCCTCTATAACAACCTGGGCGCCGGCTTCACCAAATACCTTGGCAACCATAATGTCACGAAGCGCCTGCTCGGCTTCCTCGCGTGAATACGCAACCGTTACCCCTTTGCCTGCCGCCAGTCCGTCAGCCTTGATCACAATCGGCAGTCTCTGACCGCGCAAATACGCAAGCGCCGCCTCATAATCGCTGAACTTCTCATAGGCTGCTGTCGGAATATTGTATTTATGCAGCAGATCCTTCATAAAGGTTTTGCTGCCCTCGATCTCCGCTGCATTTTTACGCGGTCCGAATACAGGGATCTCCTGTGCTTCAAAAGCATCGACGATGCCTGCCGCCAGCGGATCATCGGGACCGATGACCACTAGGCCTACCGCTTTCTCCTTGGCAAACGCCGTCAGCTTGTCGAATTCAAAGACGCTAATCGGCACACACTCTGCCAGCTGGGCAATGCCGGCGTTGCCGGGTGCACAGTAGATTTTACCGGCTCTTGGGCTCTGGGACAGCTTCCAGATGATCGCATGCTCCCGGCCCCCGCCGCCGACCACTAAAATATCCATTGAACTGAAATCCTCCCCGGTAGTCTAGTGTTTGAAATGGCGGACGCCGGTGAAGACCATAGCGATTCCATATTCATTGGCAACCTTGATCGATTCCTCGTCCTTGATCGAGCCGCCCGGCTGAATAACCGCGGTGATGCCTGCTTTTGCCGCAAATTCCAGCGTATCGCCCATCGGGAAGAAGGCATCAGAGGCGAGGATCGAGCCCTTGGCTTTTTCTCCGGCCTGTTCGATGGCGATTTTCGCTGCTCCGACCCGGTTCATCTGGCCTGCACCGACGCCAACGGTCATATCATCCGCTGCCAGCACAATCGCATTGGACTTGACATGCTTAACAACCTTCCAGCCAAACAGCAGCTGCTTCAGCTCCTCCTCGGTAGGCTTACGGTCAGTAACAATCTGCAGCTCATCCGCATTTACGGAGTGCACATCGCTCTCCTGCACAACCATACCGCCCTCAATCGAGGTCACAACAAAGCTGCTCTTACGGGCCGCTCCGCTGCTTAGATTGCCGATCTTAAGCAGCCGGATGTTCTTTTTCTTCGTCAGGATTTCCAGCGCTTCCTCAGTGAAGCCCGGAGCCAATACGATTTCCAGGAATATATCCTTCAGCAGATTCGCAGTATCCGCATCAATAATCCGGTTAGCGGCAACAATTCCGCCGAAGATGGAGGTTGGATCAGCATTGTACGCTTTTTGATAGGCTTCATACACACTGGTACCCACGCCTACTCCGCAAGGATTCATATGCTTAACAGCCACAACAGCCGGCTCCTCGAACTCCTTCACGATCTGCAGCGCCGCGTTGGCGTCGTTAATGTTGTTGTATGACAATTCCTTGCCGTGCAGCTGCTCGGCAGCAGTCAGTGTGTCCTGCGCCGCCAGCGGCTTGCGGTAGAATGCCGCCTTCTGGTGCGGGTTCTCCCCGTAACGCAGATCCTGGATTTTCTCGTAAGTAACAGTGTAGCGCTCCGGCAGCGGTTCACCGGTAACATTGGCCAGATAATCGGCAATCAGGGCGTCGTAAGCCGCCGTATGGCGGAACACTTTTGCCGCAAGACGTTTGCGGGTTTCAAGGGTCGTATCTCCGCCTGCACGCACCTCTTCAAGCACACTCTCATAATCCGCAGCATCCACAACCACACTGACAAAAGCATGGTTCTTCGCCGCAGAACGCAGCATCGTCGGTCCGCCGATATCGATGTTCTCGATTGCTTCCTCGTAGGACACATCCGGCTTGGCGATCGTCTCCGCGAACGGATACAGATTCACCACTACCAGGTCGATGTAGCCCAGACCCAGCTCAGTCATCTGACGCGTATGCTCCTCGTTGTCACGAACCGCCAGCAGGCCGCTGTGTACCGCAGGATGCAGGGTTTTGACCCGTCCGTCCATAATTTCCGGGAAGCCCGTTACATCGGAGATGCCGATAACCGGTACGCCTTCTTTAGCCAAAAGTGTGCTAGTGCCGCCTGTGGAGATAATTTCTACACCCAATGCAGACAACTCGCGGCAAAAATCCACGATGCCCTGTTTGTCCGATACGCTGACCAGCGCTCTTTTGATACTCACTTGAATAGTCCTCCTCCGGATGATGCAAGATTATGTTGTTTATTAACATTTGCCGCCGAACTTCGCTATGAATGGTTATAATCCTGTCATTTTGCGCACGCTGCAGCATAAGAAGCAAGGTACAGCTGCCGCCAAACGACACTCTATAGACTTTGTGCAATATTTCCCGAGAAATATCAGAATCCGCGGGTGATGTGAAAATTGTCGTTACTCGTGAACAACAACATGTCTGCCCTGCAGCTCAACCTTTCCGTCTGCAAAAGCACGGACAACCTCCGGATACAACGAGTATTCAATCTCGTGAATCCGCTGTGCCAGCAACTCTGCCGTGTCTCCCGGTTCCACTCTAACGCTGCGCTGGGCAATGACCGGACCGGTATCCATCCCGCCATCGACAAAATGTACAGTTACTCCAGTCAGCTTCACACCATAGTCGATGGCCTGCCCGATAGCATCCTTCCCGGCAAAAGCAGGCAGCAGCGAAGGATGGATGTTGATAATCCTTCCCGCAAAAGGCTCCAGCAGCACCGGACTGATTAGCCGCATGTAGCCGGCGAGAACGATCAGACCGATGTCCCGGCGCTTCAGCTCGGCAACAATCTCCGCCTCATACAGCTCGCGGCTGGCAAAATCCTTCGGCCGCAGCAGAAGGGCGGGTACGCCCGCAGTCTCCGCCCGCTGTGCTACAGGCGCTTCCGGGCGGTCGGAGACCAGCAGCTCGATGCTTCCCTCACCAAGCTGCCCGGCTCTCTGCGCTTCAATAAGTGCGGCAAAATTGCTGCCCTGCCCGGAGGCAAATACAGCGATCCGGCTGCTGCTCATCACACCTCAGCTCCTGTAAAGGTAACAATGCGCTCCCCTTCATTCACCGTTCCGATCAGATAAGCGTCTTCCCCGCTTGCCTTCAGCTGCTCCAGTGCACGTTCACTGTCTGCAGCAGAGACTACCAGCACCAGACCAATCCCCATGTTAAAAGTAGTGAACATATCACGGTTCGTTACACTGCCCTTGTCCTGCATCAGGCCGAAGACCGGCTGGATCGGCCAGGAGCCGTAGTTAATCTCAACATTTACGTTATCCGGCAGCATCCGCGGAATATTCTCGATAAAGCCTCCGCCGGTAATATGGGCCATGCCTTTGACGGTCAGCTGCTCCAGCAGGGCCAGCAGCGGTTTTACGTAGATTTTGGTTGGTGCGAGCAGCACATCCACCAGCGGAGCGCCCAGCTCAGGAACAACATCGTTCAGCTCATAACCCGCCTGCTCCAGCAAAAGCTTGCGTACCAGCGAGAAGCCGTTGCTGTGGATACCGCTGGAGGACAGGCCGATTACAGCATCACCAGGGGCAATGTCTGCACCGGTAACCAGCTTGGCCTTATCCGCTACACCTACTGTGAATCCGGCGATGTCGTATTCGCCAGCAGCGTACATGCCCGGCATTTCAGCTGTTTCGCCGCCGATCAGCGCGCAGCCTGCCTGATGGCAGCCTTCAGCGATTCCAGCCACGATAGCCTCAATTTTCTCCGGCACCACCTTGTCGCATGCGAGGTAATCGAGGAAGAACAGCGGCTCTGCGCCCTGCACCACGATGTCGTTCACACACATCGCAACCGCATCGATGCCAATCGTGTCGTGGCGGTCTGCCGCGAAGGCGAGCTTGAGCTTTGTGCCTACGCCGTCTGTACCGGATACAAGCACAGGCTCATCGTATTTATCTTTATTGAGGCCGAACAGTGCGCCGAATCCGCCGAGCTCTGTCATGACCTCCGGACGGTATGTGCGTTTTACATGCTTTTTCATGCGTTCTACCGCTTCATTACCGGCTGCAATATCCACTCCGGCGTTTTTATAAGCTTCCGACACTTTGGACACCTCATTATAATTAGTTTAGAGCGCTGTTTCGGGGCGGCCTGGTTATTGGTGGTCATAGTCGTCATTACGGGGAATGTTTGGACTTCCGGTCGCTGTTATGGGCCGATTTCCTGATTTAAACCGCGATCCGCGGTAGAAATCGGCCCATAAAGGCGAACGCTACGCTCCTACAGTTCCAAACTTCCCCTCCATAACTCAGACCACCCGGGTAAACCCGGCCGCAAGCCGAAGTTTGCGCCTTGCACAGGGGCATGGGCTCGGCGCTCTTGGCGAAGCCAAGCGCCTCGCTTAGCGGGAGCCAACCCGCTTTTGCGGAGCAAACAGGCGGGGGCTCTAGCAACGGACTTCGGGCGCGGGGCGAAGCCGCGCACACCCTCTGGCGAGAGCCAACCCGCTTTTGCGGAGCAGACAGCCGGGGGCTCTAGCAACGGGCTTCGGGCGCGGGGCGAAGCCGCGCACACCCTCAGCGAGTGAACCCCCGCTTTTGCGGAGCAAATAGCCGGGGTTACGAGCCAATGGCCCGGCGGGGCCGCAGGCCGCCAGGGCGCGCAGCGCCGTAGAGCGTGTCCGCAGGACAAAGCGGGCACCCGCACCCACGCCATCTTAGCAAGTTTAGAGCAAACTCCTACCGCCGAGCTTTCGGGTGGCCGGAGGGCCGAGCCCTCCGGAATCCCCCTTTGC
The DNA here is from genome assembly GCF_000758625.1 of Paenibacillus sp. FSL R7-0273. Taxonomy (NCBI): domain Bacteria; kingdom Bacillati; phylum Bacillota; class Bacilli; order Caryophanales; family Paenibacillaceae; genus Paenibacillus; species Paenibacillus sp. FSL R7-0273. The sequence continues at coordinate 659,166 of NZ_CP009283.1, read as the reverse complement.
AAGGGGGACTTAGGGGGATGGACACCATGACTTAGGGGGATGCATCACTCGATATTAGAGTGATCCCACTAGCAGCTACACCCGTCTTTTTCTTCCCCGCCGAAATCCACCTGCGTCGGGTAATCATTATCGAAGCAGGAGAGGCACAGGCCTCCCTTGTACTCATTGCTGCTGTAGCCGCCGATGGACTGGATCAGTCCTTCCGGCGACAGGAACGACAGGGAATCGGCGTTGATCTCCTCGCACATTTCCTGAATGGTCTTGTACGAGGCGATCAGCTCGCGGCGGTCCGGGGTATCAATCCCGTAGAAGCACGGGTTCTTGAACGGCGGCGAAGTAATCCGCACATGCACTTCAAGCGCTCCGGCTTCGCGCAGCAGATTGACGATCCGGCGCGAGGTCGTGCCGCGCACGATCGAGTCGTCGATCATGACGACGCGCTGGCCTTCGACGACGCGGCGCACGGCGCTGAGCTTCATCTTCACGCCCTGCTCGCGCAGCTCCTGGCTCGGCTGGATGAACGTCCGGCCGGTATACTTGTTCTTGATCAGGCCGAGCTCATACGGGATACCCGTCTGCTCGGCATAGCCGATGGCTGCCGAGATACTGGAGTCCGGTACGCCGGTGACGATGTCGGCATCGACGAAGGACTCCAGCGCCATCCGGCTGCCCATCCGCTTGCGGGCAGAGTGCAGGTTGGAGCCGTTAAGGTCGCTGTCCGGGCGGGCAAAATAAATATATTCCATCGCGCACAGCGCTTTGCGTTTCGGTTCAGTGAATCTGTCTTCCAGGAAGCCGTTCTTGTCCAGCACCAGCAGCTCGCCCGGCTCGATGTCACGGACTAGGGTAGCTCCGATAACCTCAAGGGCACAAGACTCGGAAGCGAAGACATACGCTTCACCAAGCCGGCCCATCACCAGCGGGCGCAGCCCGTGCGGGTCAGAAGCAACGATCAGCTTGTCGTTAGTCATCAGCAGGAAAGCGAAGCCGCCGACCAGCTGGCGGAGCGCATCCTTGGCCGCCTCGACAAAATCCTTCGGCGAGCGCGCAATCAGATGCGCCAGCACCTCAGTATCACTGGTGGTCTGGAAGATCGACCCGCTCATCTCCAGCTGCTTGCGGATCAGCGGCTCGTTGACGATGTTGCCGTTAGTGGCAATCGCCAGGTCGCCGTCACGGTACTTGAAGACCAGCGGCTGCGCGTTAGTCAGCCGGCTGTCTCCGCTGGTGGAGTAGCGCACATGTCCGATGGACATATCGCCGACCAGCGAAGCGATTTTGTCCTTGTCGAAGACTTCCTTAACCAGGCCCATGCCGCGGTGGTAGTTGAAGTCGCGGCCGTCTGCTACACAGATGCCTGCGCTCTCTTCTCCCCGGTGCTGCAGGGCATGCAGCCCGTAATAAGACATGGAGGCGGCCTCCGGGTGTCCGAAGACCCCGAAGACGCCGCATTCTTCTTTTAACGTATCAAAAATATCTCCCGAGCCCGTTCCTTCATTGTAAAAGTCGCCGGTCCACAGGATGGGGGTCTCCTGCTTGTTCCCGGTCTTTATTTCATAAGACATGGAATAGCATCCTCCCACACGGATTTAAGTTCAGATACAGCCTCATCAAGTGCAGATGCACCGCCCAGGGACACGCGCAGTCTGTCTCCACCGACAGCTCCGATGATTTCCACCGGTACGCCGTAAGCAGCAACAGCGGCTTTGAGCTCCTCAGCACGGTCAGGTGCCGAGGTCAGCACAATGCGGGACTGGGATTCGCTGAACAGGGCCACATCATGGCGCAGTCCGCCAGCAGACAAGTCCACGTTCGCACCGATGCCGCCGCTGATGCAGCTTTCTGCCAGTGCAGCAGCCAAGCCGCCTTCCGACAGGTCATGCGCCGAGCGGACCAGACCGCTGCGGATTGCAGACAGTACAGCATCCAGCAGTTTTTGCTCTGTAGCCAGATCAAGCGCCGGCGGACGGCCTTCTGTCAAGCCGTGAACAGCATATTGGAACTCACTTCCGCCAAGCTCAGCTTTGGTTACACCAAGCAGCAGAATGACATCGCCTTCCTGTTTAAAGGCCTGAGTTGTAATGTGATCGGTATCTTCAACCAGACCCACCATGCCGACAACCGGGGTCGGGTAGATGGCGCCGGCAGCATTTTCATTGTACAGGCTGACGTTACCGCCGATAACCGGCGTATCCAGCACCCGGCAGGCTTCAGCCATACCATCAACAGCACGCTCCATCTGCCAGAAAATCTCCGGCTTCTCCGGGCTGCCAAAGTTCAGGTTGTCCGTGATTGCCAGCGGCTTGGCGCCGGAGCAGACAATGTTACGTGCTGCTTCGCTCACCGCGATGCGTCCGCCCACTTCAGGATCGAGATAGACATAACGGCCGTTACAGTCTGTAGTCATGGCCAGGCCTTTGCGTGTACCTTGAATGGTAACCACTGCCGCATCGGAGCCCGGACGGACTGCAGTGCTGGTGCGGACCATGTAGTCGTACTGGTTATACACCCAGGCTTTACTTGCTACTGTTGGCGAACCCAATACCGTCCGCAGAGCACCGCCGAGATCGGTAACCTCTTCATAACGCAAAGTATCTACCTTTGCATTCTCTTCATAATAAGCCGGAACTGTGGAAGGCTTCTTATAGATTGGACACTCGTCCACAAGCGCTGTTACCGGCATGTCGCCGACAACCTCGCCGTGATGGTAAAGCTTCAGGCGGCCATCATCTGTTACCTTGCCCACTTTACGGCAGATCACGCCCCAGCGGTCAAAAATCTCCTGTGCCTGCGCCTCATCCTTAGGCTCAACCACAAACAGCATGCGCTCCTGGGATTCGGACAGCATCATTTCATAAGGCGTCATGCCTTCTTCACGCTGCGGCACCTGATCCAGATACAGCTCGAGACCGTTGCCCGCCTTGCTGGCCATTTCGGCACTGGAACAAGTAAGGCCTGCTGCGCCCATATCCTGAATACCAAGCACGATACCGCTGTCGATCAGCTCAAGGCAGGATTCCATGACCAGCTTTTCCATGAACGGATCGCCGACCTGTACCGCTGTCTTCTTGGCTTCGGATTCCTCGCTCAGCTCAACGGAGGCAAAGGTTGCCCCGTGAATACCGTCGCGGCCGGTAGGAGGACCTACGTAGAACACCGGGTTACCTACACCTTTGGCGACACCGCGCTGAATTTTATCATGATCAATCAGTCCTACGCACATTGCGTTAACCAGCGGATTGCCGTCATAGCTGTTATCAAACATAATTTCGCCGCCGACAGTCGGAATTCCGATACAGTTACCGTAGCCTGCGATCCCGGACACGACGTGCTCGAACAGATATTTTACCCGGTCGCTCTCAAGCTTCCCGAAACGCAGGGAATTAAGCAGCGCAACCGGTCTTGCCCCCATGGAGAAAATATCGCGGATAATCCCGCCCACCCCGGTCGCCGCGCCCTGATAAGGCTCAACAGCCGACGGATGGTTATGGCTTTCTATTTTGAATACAACGGCCTGGTTGTCACCGATGTCTACAATCCCTGCGCCTTCGCCCGGTCCCATCAGGACACGCGGTCCGCTTGTCGGGAAACGTCCGAGTAACGGCTTGGAGTTTTTGTAGGCACAATGCTCGGACCACATTACGCTGAACACACCGATTTCGGTGTAATTAGGCTTACGGCCCATAAAAGAGGTGATCAGCTCATATTCGCTGTCCGACACACCGAACTGGCTGTAGATTTTCTGCTCCGCAATCTGCTCTGCGGTCGGCTCCTTAGCGGATACTTGCTGCGTCATAACGTTCCCTCCAAGTCTTGAGAATGGATGTAAACATCCGTTTGCCGTCTTCCGAGCCGAGCAGACTGTTAGCTGCACGTTCCGGGTGAGGCATCATGCCTACCACATTGCCTGCCGCGTTGCTGATCCCCGCAATATCGGCTACCGAGCCGTTCGGGTTATCGCTGTATGTGAACACGATCTGATTGTTCGCCTGCAAAGAAGCAAGCGTCTCTTCATCACAGTAATAATTGCCTTCGCCATGTGCGATCGGAATGACAATCTCCTCATCCTTCGCATAATCAACCGTAAACGGAGTGGTGTTGTTAACGACCTTAAGCACCGTGTCATGACAGCGGAACTTCATCGACATGTTGCGGCGCAGCGCCCCCGGCAGGAGGCCGGCTTCGGTCAGAATCTGGAACCCGTTGCAGATGCCGAGCACGAATTTGCCCTGCTCCGCCGCCTTGGCTACTTCAGCCATTACCGGAGCGAACCGGGAAATCGCGCCGCAGCGCAGATAGTCACCATAGGAGAAGCCCCCTGGCACGAGAATGCAGTCATACGCCGACAGGTCGGTTGCCGTATGCCACACATAATCAACGGGTTCACCGAGGCTTTCTTCTACAGCCTTGTAGCAGTCAATGTCACAATTGGAGCCCGGAAAGACAAGTACAGCAAATTTCATGACATTTAGTCCTCCAATTCGTAGCGGTAATCCTCGATCACCGTGTTGGCCAGCAGCTTTTCACACATTTCCTTGAGGCGTCCTTCCGCTTCAGCGCGGTTGTCCGTGTCGAGCGTAAGCTCCATGTACTTACCGATGCGCAAACTTTCGACTTCCTGAAAACCTACCGAATGAAGAGCTCCCTGCACGGCAACACCTTGGGGATCGAGCACGCTTTTCTTGATGGTGACATAGACTGTCGCTTTTAACATACGCTTGTAGTTCCTCCTAAATTTTAATGGCTGATTAGCTTTGATCAAAAAAGAGAGTTGCCTTACAAATCCTTACCGGTAAGCCGGTGATAGATATCCCGGTAGCGGCGGCTGGTCTCCTCTACCACTTCCTGCGGCAGCGGATCAGGCGTGCTGTTCTTGTCCCAGGAGGATGCGGAAAGGTACGTCCGGACCGGCTCCTTGTCCATGCTGTCAATCTCGATATCAAGTGCATATTTGTCTTTAGCCCAGAAGCGGGAGGCATCCGGCGTAAAAATCTCATCGATCAGAATCACCTTGCCGTCCAGCAGCCCGAACTCGAACTTGCAGTCTGCGAGAATGATCCCGCGCTCCTCACAATACGCTCTGGCAAAAGAGAACAGCTTCAGGCTTTTCTCCTTCAGCTCCAGTGCAAGCTCTGCACCGATCTGCTCCTGCATTTGTTCAAAAGGAATGTCTTCATCGTGCCCGACATCATTTTTGGCAGCTGGCGTGAAGATCGGCTGGGCCAGCACGGCGTTTTTGCGCAGACCCTGCGGAAGCTCAATCCCGTTGACCTTGCCGGTCTCCTGATACTGCCGCCAGCCTCCGCCGGTAATGCAGCCGCGGACGACACATTCAATGTCAATTCTTTCGGCTTTGCGCACGACCATGATGCGGTTTTTGAGCGCTTCCCGGTCCTTTACAATACCGCCGAGCTGATCGACATCAATGTGCACGACGTGGTTTTCGATCAGGCTCTTCGTCAGCCCGAACCAGAAGGCGCTCAGCCGGTTCAGCACATTGCCTTTGTCCGGCACAGCCGGATCGAGCACATAATCAAACGCGGAGATCCGGTCCGTAACCACGATCAGTACCTGTTCCCCCAAATCGTACAATTCGCGGACCTTTCCTTTATAGAGCAGCGGTGCATTTACGAGCTCCACAGCCGTGGATACGGCAGGGTGTGTCATGACCTTTCCTCCCTCAACTTTTTATTGCTTTGTTTCTCCTAAATCAGCTCCAGCTTGCGGAAAATCGTGTCCACATGCTTCAGATGCCAGGTCGGATTGAAGGCATCCTCAATCTCTTCTGGGCTTAGAACGGCGGTGATTTCCGGAGTGGCTTCAACGATATCACGGAACTGGGTCTGCTCTTCCCAGGCCTGCATTGCACGCGGCTGAACGGTATCGTATGCCTGCTCGCGGCTGAAGCCCTTGTCGATCAGCTTGGTCAGGATGCGGCCGGAGAACGGAACGCCGAAGGTACGGTTCATGTTGCGCTTCATATTTTCCGGGAACACGGTCAGGTTCTTCACAATGTTGCCGAAGCGGTTCAGCATGTAGTTCAGCAGCATAGTTGCATCCGGCAGGATGATCCGTTCCACTGAGGAGTGCGAGATATCACGCTCATGCCAGAGCGGCACGTTCTCGTAGGCGGTTACCATGTGGCCGCGGATTACGCGGGACAGGCCGGAGATATTTTCACAGCCGATCGGGTTGCGCTTATGCGGCATAGCAGACGAGCCCTTTTGACCCTTGGCAAAAGCTTCTTCCACCTCGCGGATTTCGCTCTTTTGCAGCGCGCGGATTTCCGTAGCGAACTTGTCGAGCGATGTGGCTACCAGCGCCAGTGCAGCCATGTATTCCGCATGGCGGTCACGCTGCAGGGTCTGGGTGGAGATTGGTGCAGGGCTCGTACCCAGCTTCTTGCAGACGAATTCCTCTACGAACGGGTCGATGTTGGCATAGGTGCCGACTGCGCCGGAGATTTTGCCGAACTGAACGCCGCCCGCCGCATGACGGAAGCGCTCCAGGTTACGTTTCATTTCCTCGTACCACAGGGCCATTTTCAGACCAAAAGTTGTAGGCTCCGCATGAACACCATGTGTGCGTCCCATCATCGGAGTGTCCTTGTAAGCTACCGCTTTGTCTTTGAGAATCTCAATAAAGTTAATGATATCCTTCTCCAGAATCTCGTTCGCCTGACGCAGCAGGTAACCCAGTGCTGTATCAACAACGTCTGTTGAAGTCAGTCCGTAGTGCACCCATTTGCGCTCTGCACCCAGGCTTTCGGATACGGCACGTGTAAAGGCGATAACATCATGGCGGGTTTCCAGCTCGATTTCATTGATCCGGTCAATATCGAATTTTGCATCCTTGCGCAGCTTGGCGGCGTCTTCCTGCGGAATGACTCCCAGCTCGGCCCAGGCTTCACAAGCGCAAATTTCTACTTCAAGCCAGGCGTTGAATTTATTTTCTTCGGTCCAAATGGCCCGCATTTCAGGTCTGCTGTAACGTTCGATCATAGCTTTCAGTTCCTCCAAAGGTTAGTTTGCTCTACCCAGGACAGCCCGTCGCCGGTATCCTTGCAGAGCAGGTTGATATGGCCCATTTTGCGGCCGGTCTTGCTCTCGCTCTTGCCGTATATATGAAGCTTGGGTACAACCCCCAGCTTGTATGCCGCTTCATCAGCCTGTCCTGTCCGTTCTATTACTCCGTCCAGATGCTGCCCCAGCACATTTACCATGACCACAGGGGTCAGCAGCCTCGTATCCCCAAGCGGTAAATTGCAGACTGCCCGGATATGCTGCTCGAACTGCGAGGTCGCGCAGGCATCCATTGTGTAGTGTCCCGAATTATGCGGCCGCGGCGCCAGCTCGTTGACGAAGATTTCCCCGTCTTCCGTAACGAACATCTCTACAGCCAGCAGTCCGACAGCATCCAGTCCCGCGATCAGCCGTTCGGCCAGCTCGCAGGCACGCTGCAGAATCTCTTCAGAGACCCGGGCAGGCACGATCGACAGATGCAAAATGTTGTTCACATGGATGTTCTCCGCCGGCGGGAAGCTTTTCACTTCCCCTGAGGTGCTGCGTGCGGCAATGACCGAAATTTCACACTGGAATTTCACGAATTTCTCCAGCACCAGCTCCGGGGCTTCGGCTCCTTCCGCAGCGCCAGGCGCTACCTGCCTGAACGCGGCTTCCAGCTCCTCCGGCTGGCGGATGACGGCTTGTCCCTTGCCGTCATAACCCCCTGTGGCGGTCTTCAGCACACAGGGCAGGCCCAGCCCGGCAGCTGCAGCGATAAGCTCCGCCAGGCTGCCGACCTTGCGGTACGGGGCGACGGGCACGCCCGCAGCCTCGATCGCCGCCTTCTCGCGCAGCCGGTGCTGCGTCGTATACAGCAGCGCGCTGCCCTGCGGCACGTACGATTCCTCTGTCAGCAAGGCGGCTACGCCGGCATCGACATTCTCGAACTCGTACGTGATCACATCTGCGCGCTGCGCCAGCTCCCGCGCCGCGCCCTGGTCGTTGTATGCCGCGGTAATCTGCGGCGATACCTGCCCGCAGGGCGCATCCGGCGCCGGGTCCAGCGCCACAAAGCGGTAGCCCATGGCGCTGCCAGCGAGCGCCATCATCCGGCCGAGCTGGCCGCCGCCGAGCACGCCGATCGTCGTCCGTCCCGGCAGCAGCGTGCGGGGGGCTGCGGCACTTTTGGCCTCACCATTGGCTTGTCCGGCATGCCCCTGTTCCTCGCTCATCTGCCCGGCCGCCTTCAGCTCCTCCTGCCTCATAAGCTCTCGCTGCTTTCCAGCACTTCGCGCTCGATTCTTTCGCGCCGCACCAGCACCCGGCTCTGCACTTCAGGGTCAAACGCGCCGAGGATCTGCGCGGCCAGCAGCCCTGCATTGACCGCTCCGGCCCGGCCGATTGCCACCGTTGCCACCGGAATGCCGCCCGGCATCTGCACGATGGACAGCAGCGAATCCAGCCCGTTCAACGCTTTGGTCTGCACGGGTACACCAATTACAGGCAAAATCGTCTTCGCAGCCACCATCCCCGGCAGATGCGCCGCTCCGCCTGCTCCGGCAATAATAACCTTCAGTCCGCGGCCCGCTGCCTCCTCCGCATAACGGAACATCAGATCCGGTGTGCGGTGCGCTGAAACTACCTTTTTCTCATACGGTACGTTCAGCTCCTCCAGCACCGCACAGGCATGCTCCATCGTCTCCCAGTCCGACTTGCTGCCCATGATTACTCCAACCTGCACTGACATATTTCAACCTTCCCCTCCGCTCGATATAGAAGCTCTTTTGTCGTATGCTCTCTAAGTTTGTCCTATTTCAGACCCATTTTCCATAAATCCGAAAAAAAAAGCCCGGATTCCAGACGCATGCTGCTGCGGGTGGACCCAGACTACTTAAGGAAGCAGGGGAAGACAGCCTCCGGCACGGAGGCATTACGAACAGCTCAGCCGCAAAAGCCAGCCACTCCGTTATGAAGCGGTGCCAAGGGCTGTTCCAGTCAACCTATTTCCTCGTAGTCCGGCGATTTACGGTTACCGGGTAGAAACTTCCGGGCCCTATTCCCGGTTTTATACGAGCTCTTCATAGGTTCAGTTTAACAATGCCCTACACTTCGTGTCAACTTAAACACGAACATTAATATGTTGACACATGAAATCGTTCGCTTTTTGATATAAAAAAAGGGAGAGACACAGCAATGTCCCGCCCTTTTCATCTATTATTTTACAACCAGCACCGGAATCCGTGCACTTTGCACCACATTGTGGCTGACACTGCCCAGAACAAATTCGCGTATTCCGCCGAGTCCGCGGCTGCCGATTACGATTACGTCCATTCCCTGCTCCTTGGCATAGGTGAGAATTACTTCAGCCGGAGAACCCTGCAGCAGCTCAACCGTCGCATTCAGGCCTTCTGCTTCCAGACGCCCTCTGACCTCATCCGTAGTCTGCACAGCCAAATCATAATAATCCTTGTTCACTGAAGCCGGCAGAGGCGCGAGAGCTTCCCCGATGAAGAACCGCGGGAATTCAAATGCGTGTACGACGTAAATGGAAGATCCGGGAGTTACCTTAGCCAGTTCGATCGCCCGCTCAAGCGCTTGATTGGAAGCTTTGGAACCGTCATAGGCGAGCAAAATTTTAGAGAATAACATGTACGCCACCTCTTTTTCATTTTGATTAACCAGCAGTCCAAGTACAAACCGCTATCTTAAAAAATACCCGTACAGCAGAATGTTAAGCAGCAGCAGCAGCGGAATGCCGATCCGGAAGGAAGTATGCCTGGTTTTATGCCGTTTGCGGTACATGGCAATGAGTATGCCCAGCGCGCCGCCCATGAACGCCAGCAGAAACAGCGTTTTCTCCGGCACACGGTCCCGTCTTGCCCGGGCCTTATTCTTGTCCTCGGACATCACCACATAGGCAATAATATTAATCAGCACAAACCATATCAGTACCCCTTTGACCATCGTTCCGGCCCCTCCTCCTTGCATTCTACCTGTCTCTTATTATATTCCCCTTTGCTGCAAAAAACCAATAACCTCACATAAGCTGCCAAGGTACTAACCTGCTCTGTTAAGCTTTTTGGCAGAGACGCCGGTATCCCGCAGCCATATCCACGACAATAATGCAGCCAGCGCTGCAGCCATTCCGCCCAGCCAAAAACCGCCCTTCAGCCCGTATGCTGCACTCATCCAGCCCGCCACAAACGGGCCGCCCGACATCCCTACCGCATAGACAGCCTGATAAAAGCCCATTGCGGTTGCCCGCTTAAACGGCGCCACATCCGAGACAGATTTACCAAGCAGCAGCGGAAAAATCAGCCCTTGCATAAACCCGTTGCCCACCTGGGTCGCACAAAGCGCAGCCAGCGTCGGCATGGACGGGATCAGCAGTGTAAACACAGCACTTCCGGCAAAGCCCAGCATCAGTGTCCCCCTGTCTCCGAGCAGCCTGCCGAACATGCGTGAGCCGTACAGCGTAGCTGCAGCATGTGGTACCATAAAAGCCAGCGTCAGCCAGCCCAGGCTCTCCTTGCTCGCCCCGATATCCAGCGCCTGATTCGGCGTGTACCCGAACATCGTAATGAACAGTACACAATGCGCCAGCACCGATAAAAGCGAGACCTTGACCAGGAGCGGCTCCTTCATCACACCTGCAAGGTCTTTCAGCCGGATTCCGCCTTCACGTTTCTCCTGCCTCTGCTCCGGCAAGCGCAGGACGAGCAGCATAGCGAGCACCGCTACAATGCTGCCGACGATAAAGGGCATGTTCCAGCCCCAGTGCTCCACCATGTAACCGCTGATCATCATGCTCGACAGCTGGGCAATTACCGTAGTGAACTGCAGCATGCCCATCGCCTTTCCGGCTTCCTCTTTAGGAAAGTATCCTGCGAACATCACCGAGTATACGACCCAAGCGGATGCCGCAATCCCCGAAACCGCCCGTGCTACAAGTGCCCACACCGGATCTGCCCCGGCCATAAAAATCAGGCAGCTTGCTCCGCTTGCAATCAGCCCCAGATAAATGAACGGCCGCCGCCGGTTCAAATAGTCCGACCCGATACCGATCGGCAGCCGGAACAGAATCTGCATCAGCCCGTATACGCCAAGTACTGCACCGACCATAACATACGATGCGCCCAGGTGTTCCACATACGGTGAAAGCACAGGTACATAAATATAAGAGGAGAACCAGAACATAAAGACGATTGCCAAAAAGAAAAACCGGCTGCTCCCCCTTCCGCCCGGAGCTTGTGCTGCCGACTGTACCTGCTTCTGCTGCTTTTCTATAAGTGCCATATCTGTCACCCGCTCCATTCCTGTCTTCAGGAAGCCCCGCTCCCTTACTAGCTTGTCTATCTCAGTTATTACAGTACAACATATCCTGCTCACATGTAACAGTAACCTTATACAATCTTTTCTTTTATCACGTAAGTAAAAATAACAGAAGCATCCCGCAGCTGTGACCGGTACGTTCCCCCAAGCTGAATAAGACTGCGGAGATGCTCCGCAGTCTTGTTTTTGGCTTCCCTGATGTAATTCGGCATTTCCTGCCTTCATTCAAAACGAATTATTTCCCCTTCGCCTTGGCCTCCATAGCTGCTTTAAGCAGATCGCCAAGATTCGAGCCGGCACTTTCCTGCTTGCTGTACTGCTGCACCAGCTTCTGCTGCTCGCGCTTGTTAATATGCTTGTGGTCTTTATCCATCGTTTCTGTTATCCCGCAGCCGAGACACTGCACATACAGGCCGGCTTTACCCTCTTTTAGCTCCATTTTCTTGTGGCACTGCGGGCAGCGGCGGTTCGATAGCCGCTTCTCGCCAGCCCGGGTATAGCCGCAGTCGTCAGCCGGACAGACCAGCAGCTTGCCGCGCTTCGTCTTCTTCTCCAGCATTCTCGTCCCGCATTCCGGACAATGGCTGTCCGAGACATTATGCGGCTTGTATTCCGCTCCGCTGCCTTTTACACCGGAGACCAGCTCCTGTGCCATGCTGCGGATGCCCTGCAGGAACGGCTCCGGCTTACCCTGTCCGCGCGCGATCCGCTCAAGCTCGCTTTCCCAGCGTGCCGTAAGATCCGGCGTGCGTAGCTCCGCTGACACCAGCCCGATCAGCTGCTTGCCTTTACCTGTCGGATGAAGTAAATTACCCTGACGCTCGATCGTATCTGAGCTGACCAGCTTCTCAATGATATCCGCGCGGGTAGCCGGCGTACCAAGCCCGTGCTTCTCCATCTGGGTCAGCAGAGATGCTTCATTATAACGCTTAGGCGGCTGTGTCCGTCCGGGACGTACAATGCAGCGCTGAACCTTAACGGCTTCCCCCTCACGCAGCTCCGGCAGCTTTACACTGCCGGCCGCCGGCTCATCAGCAGAACTCTCTTCATCCTCATCGCTGCTCATATCTCCGCCATAGACCTCACGCCAGCCGGCATCCTTTACTGTCGTGCCTTTGACATGGAAGCTTTCGCCCTCAACGCTCACTGTCACCGCTACAGCATCATAACGTGCCGGCGGATAGAACAGGCTGATGAACCGGCGGACAATCAGATCATAGAGCTTCCGCTCCTCTGCACTAAGCTGATTCAGTAAGACAGTCTGCTCCGTTGGAATAATGGCATGGTGATCGCTTACCTTGCTGTCATCCACAATCCGTTTAGTAACCGGAAGAGGCTTACGCAGCAGCGGGCGTGCCAGAGCAGCATACGGCCCTACAGCAACACTGTCCAAACGTTCTTTCAGTGTACCTGTCATATCTGATGTCAGATAACGGCTGTCCGTACGCGGATAAGTAACCAGCTTATGCTGCTCATACAGCTTCTGCAGCACACTGGAGGTCTGCTTGGCCGAGAAGCCGAATTTGCGGTTGGCATCGCGCTGCAGCTCTGTAAGATCATAGGCCAGCGGATGCGGCTCGCTTTTTTCGCTTTTCTGCACCTTGGCAATCCGGCCCGAGCGTCCGGTCAGCTTATCCTTGAGTGCAGCCGTCTTCTCCTTATCAAAAATCCGCCCGTCCCCGCCCTGGGCACGCCATCCCGCCTGAAAGCTTCCAAAATCAGCAGTAAGCTGCTCATACTCCTGTGAGCGGAACCCGGTAATCTCATTTTCCCGGTCCATAATCATGCCGAGAGAAGGCGTCTGAACACGGCCTGCCGACAGCGGCGCACCGAATTTACAGGTCAGCGCCCGGGTCACATTCAGCCCGATCATCCAGTCTGCTTCGGCACGGCAGCGCGCGGACTCATAGAGCCGGTCGAAGTCCCGTCCCGGACGCAATGAAGCGAAGCCCTCTTTGATCGCTTTATCCGTCTGCGAGGAGATCCACAGCCGCTTAAACGGCTTTTTCCAGCCGGCCATATTCATTATCCACCGCGCCAAAAGCTCTCCCTCACGCGCAGCATCCGTAGCCACGATCAGTTCCCCGATATCCTGCCGCTTCATCAGCTGCTGTACCGCCTTATACTGCTGGCTGGTCTCCCGCAGCACCTTCAGCTTGGCCTTCTCCGGCAGGATCGGCAGATCCTCCAGAGCCCAATTTGCAAACTTACTATTATAATCCTCCGGCTCCGCCAGGCCGACCAGATGCCCGAGCGCCCAGGTTACGACATATTTAGGGCCTTCAATATAGCTTTTCTGTTTATTTCCGCAGCCCATTACACGTGCAATCTCACGCGCGACCGAGGGCTTTTCTGCAAGCACCAATATCTTCATGATTCTCTCCTTTCCCTTTCAACAACTCATTATACCATTATTCAAAAGACCGCAAATATCGTCAGGCAAAAATCCCTTCATCTAATATAAACTGAATTTATGTTAAAATGTTTGTCAGCCGAAAGGAGTCACAGCCAATGTCCGCTTCAGAAATATATAATGTAGTTCCAGTAGGTGCAGTCTCCGGAAGTCAGCATAACCTGCAGATCGAGATTAAGGCTGAGTATAGAGCAGCACTCAAGGGATTAGAGGAGTTCAGCCACTGCCAGATTCTCTGGTGGATTCATGAGTTTGCCGATGATATGTTCCGGACAACTACACAGATTGAGCCTCCTTATGATGCTCCGGTAACAGGTGTATTTGCCTCCCGTTCCCCGGTTAGACCCAATCCTATTGGACTTAGTGTAGCAGAGATTATCTCTGTTGATTCGGTTGAAGGGATTATTGAGGTTGGCGGGCTGGATGCTTATCCGGGAACACCAGTGTTAGATATAAAAGCTTACTTTCCCACTACGGACCGTGTCCGCCATGTGAGGGTTCCAGCTTGGGCATCCTCATGGGGTGAATGGGTAGGAGAGTAAAGCTACAACTTGGGGGAGATCAAGTGGATAACCGGCAGCTTATTATGACAGCAATTGATTATATAGAGGCCAATCTCCGGCAACCGGTATCTGTCCGCTCTCTCTCCCAGTTCACAGGCTATTCCATGTATCATTTTATCCGGCTGTTCCAAGGGATTACCGGCCTTACACCCGGCGACTACATCGCCAGACGCAAAATTACAGAAGCCGTGCGGGATATCCTCAGCAAGCCCAGACGTTCTTTGCTGGATATTTCACTGGACTACTCATTTAAAGACTATGAAACCTTTGTGCGCACCTTCAAAAGACTGCTGCATACCACACCTACTATGCTCCGCCGGAAAACAAACGCTGAACTTCCTCTGCTGCTGCATCGGCTCTATAGTCATGATCTGCAGCAATGGCCCCTTCAACATACCAGCCGACCGCAAACCGTTGAAATTGGTGAAATAAAGCTACAGGGAGTACAAGTCACAGTTCATGATGATCCTTCACTTATCAGCAATGCCTGGAAGCAGCTATCCGGCAGTTTACCTTCTATTTCAGAGCGTGTGCTTCCTGAGAGATTCTATCAGCTGGGCTACTGGACTGATAATTACGGGGATGACGGAATCCGTTTTCTGTGCGGGTGCGAGTTAACTAATACGTCTTCGTGCGCTTCCGCCCGTTCCCTGACAGGACAATCGCTATTGTCTCCTGAACTCTCTGTCCACAGCTTGGCCCCGGCTCGTTATCTGAAATTTCTGCATACAGGAAGATCAGCTGATATTTCAGCAACCTATAAATATATCTACGGCGTATTTCTGCCCAAGACCGATTACCGGCTTACGCTCCCCTATGAATTTGAGTATTATGGAAAGGACTACCTTGGACCAGAAAACCCCGCATCCACCAGTGAGATTTATATTCCCATTTCATCACTCTGATTACTAATAACACAAACAAGCCCGCATCTGCCCAGCAGACACGGACCTGGATTTATTAATTCAATCTATATTATTCTTCACGGAATCACGATTGTAGTCTCAAGCTCTTTGTAATAGGTTTTTATACGCTCCCCGTTAACATCCTTCAACAGATTCAGCTCATTATCTAAAGTACACGTGTAGGGTCTGACCGTAATCGTCTTAGGCACCTCAGGGAAAGTATTATAGGAGCTGTCCAGGATCGGATGCTGAACCGCCTTGCCTCTCGCATATCCCAACTGTGAATTCAAAACGTTGCCTGAATCATCTACAAGTTCATAGAACACCGAAGTTGGAGCATACTCCCCCGTCTGCTCCGCCGAAACAGGTACTTCCCCTTTACTGGTTATAATCAGTCTCATCGTAACAGGCGTGATATCCAGGCTCTTAACCGTATAATGGAAGGAGTCTTTGCTTGCTTCCTGATCCGGTTTAAGGCTAATGATTCCCTCTTGTACCTTTTTCACAGTTACCTGAAACTCAAACGGCTCTGCGATCTGCGCAACCGGCACACGGATATCAACCTTAAATTCATCTCCAAGGGCTGCGGTGTTCCGAAGCTCATTCATCTCTAATAAAATCATATTTGATTGTCCATATACGCCTCCTATGGATGAGGAGCCGGAGCTAACCGGTTCGCCTGTCGGCAGGGTTACAACCGGTAACCCCAGTAGACCTTTAGTCGTTTGATCAAATTCATGGGTACGGAAATTAGTGATCTCCGCCATTACCCGCTCATCCACAACTCCAGCTCTTTCAAAACCAACAGCCAGCCGGGTACCGTCATATAATACTTCTGTAATACTTAAGGTCACCCCATCATGAGTGACACTCAAGTTAGGTAAAGTCGTCAGGCCCTTTTCCGCCGCGAGCTTTAAGCCCGGATTTTCCGTATGCTTGAACACACTGCTGAAAACCGGAAGCTGCCTTAATGTATCTGCCCACGCCGGAGAGATGAATCCGGCTGTTATTGTTCCTATTACAAGGAGTATAGTTAAACTTGCGGCTACTAATGTTTTCTTAAGTAATTTCAATCTCCTTCCTCCTTTCAACTCCAGTTGCTCTATACGGTTCATAATCGGTTTGTTATAACTGTCCACAGGTAATTCAACCTTTTCGATGCTGCGGCGGATATGCTCCATTGTTTGCCGCTCAGTTTGACTCTGCCACTTCTCCATGACTGCAGCCTCCCTCGTTCGCTTTTTGCTGGACCAGCTTTTTCCGGAGCCGTTCGTATTTCTTGCGGAGAGCCACCGAGCTGTGCCCGGTAATCTGCGCAATCTCATCAAAGCTGTATTGTTCAACCACACGAAGAATTAAAAGCCCTCTTTCTTCCGGATTAATATCCTTAAACAGCTTGTCCACAGGGGAATCGTCCGGAGCTTCATGATAATTCCGCACAAATTGCAT